>NZ_JBHMCY010000006.1:104667-161753 GCF_042430725.1 Streptomyces cinereospinus
TGCCGGTGGTG
This sequence comes from Streptomyces cinereospinus, assembly GCF_042430725.1. NCBI lineage: Bacteria > Bacillati > Actinomycetota > Actinomycetes > Kitasatosporales > Streptomycetaceae > Streptomyces > Streptomyces cinereospinus. The sequence continues at coordinate 104,679 of NZ_JBHMCY010000006.1, forward strand.
CCGGTCCCGGGGGTGCCCGTGCCGGTGGTGCCGGTCCCGGGGGTGCCCGTGCCGGTGGTGCCGGTCCCGGGGGTGCTCATGACGGCTCCTCCTCGGTCGGTGCGATGACGGCGAGGACCTGGTCCATGGCGACCGCGGTGCCCGGGGCCACGTCCAGTTCGGCGACCGTCCCGGCGTGCGGGGCGGAGATGACGTGCTCCATCTTCATCGCCTCCACCACCAGCAGGCTCTGTCCGGCGGTCACCTCGTCGCCCACCGCGACCTTGACGACCGTGACCGTCCCCGGCATGGGGGCGGTGAGCGAGTCGGCGCCGCCGTGGGCGGCGCGGGTCAGGGACGCCTCGACCGGATCGTGGTCGAGCACCTGCCAGGCGTCGCCGTCCCGGCCCAGCCAGGTGCCCGAGGGCAGCGCGGCGAAGGTGTGGGCGATGCCGTCGAGCCGGACGGTGAAGGGCGCTCCGGGGCTCGCCGGGGCCGGGCCGGCGGAGACCGGGACGGGGCTCCCGGCGCCGGCCGGCAGCAGCTCGAAGCCGCCGCCCGCGGTGGTGCGCAGCCGGACGGTCACCGGGTCGTGCCCCGGCACCCGCAGGTGGTACGCCGTCCAGGCCCGCTCGCCGCCCAGCCGCCAGCCGTCCGGGACGGCGAACGGATCCACCCAGCCGGCGGCCGGGGCGGGGGCCAGCGCGGCCCGGCGCAGCAGCGCCGCCGCCGCGTAGACCTCCCGGGGGACCTCGTCCGGCACCAGGCCGGGCGCCTCCCGCTCGACCAGCCCGGTGTCCAGCTCCCCCCGGACGACCGCCGGGTGGGCGAGCAGCCGGCGCAGGAACCCGGCGTTCGCCGGCACGCCCAGCACCACCGTCCCGGCGAGGGCGGCGCGCAGCTTGCGCAGGGCGGCGGCCCGGTCGGGGCCGTGGGCGATCACCTTCGACAGCATCGGGTCGTACAGGCTGCCGACCTCGGTGCCCTCGCTGAGCCCGGAGTCGGTGCGCACCCCGTCGCCCCGGGGCTCGCGCAGGGCGAGCACCGTGCCGCCGGACGGCAGGAAGCCCCGGGCCGGGTCCTCGGCGCACAGGCGGGCCTCGATCGCGTGCCCGGTGAGGGCGATGTCGTCCTGGACGAAGCCGAGGCGCTCGCCCGCCGCGACCCGCAGCTGCCACTCCACCAGGTCGATCCCGGTGACCAGCTCGGTGACGGGGTGCTCCACCTGGAGGCGGGTGTTCATCTCCATGAAGCAGTACGCGGCCGGGTCGTCGCCGGGGACGATGAACTCGACCGTGCCCGCCCCGACGTACCCGCAGGAGCGGGCCGCCTGCACCGCCGCCTCGCCCATGACCGCGCGGGTGGCCTCGTCCAGGAGCACGCTGGGCGCCTCCTCGACGACCTTCTGGTGGCGGCGCTGCAGGGAGCACTCGCGCTCGCCCAGGTGGACGACGGTGCCCTGGCCGTCGGCCAGGACCTGGATCTCGATGTGCCGGGGCCGGTCGATCCACCGCTCCACCAGGAGCGTGTCGTCGCCGAAGGAGGCGGCGGCCTCGCGCCGGGCGGCGGCGATCTCGTCGTCGAGCCGGCCGAGGTCGCGCACCAGGCGCATGCCCTTGCCGCCGCCGCCCGCCGAGGGCTTGAGCAGCACGGGGGCGCCCAGTTCGCGGGCGGCGCGGGCCAGTTCGGGGTCGCGGCCGCCGGGGACGACGGGGACGCCGGCCGCCGAGACGGTCTCCTTGGCGCGGATCTTGTCGCCCATCAGGGCGATGGCGTCGGCGGGCGGTCCGACGAAGACGACTCCGGCGTCGGCGCACGCGCGCGCGAAGGCGGCGTTCTCGGCGAGGAAGCCGTACCCCGGGTGGACGGCCTGGGCGCCGGTGGCCGCCGCCGCCCGCAGGATCCGCTCCACGGACAGATAGCTCTCGGCGGCCGGCGCCGGGCCGATCCGTACCGCCGTGTCGGCCTCGCGCACGTGCCGGGCGTCGGCGTCGGCGTCGGAGTGGACGGCGACGGAGCGGACGCCCAGCGAGCGCAGCGTGCGGATGACGCGGACGGCGATCTCGCCGCGGTTGGCCACAAGAACGGTGTCGAACATCGGTCCCCTCACATCCGGAAGACGCCGGACTGGGGGTCGCCCAGCGGCGCGTTGGCGCACGCGGTCAGGGCCAGGCCGACCACCTGACGGGTGTCCACGGGGTCGATCACCCCGTCGTCCCACAGGCGGGCGGTCGCGTAGTAGGCGTTTCCCTGGCGCTCGTACTGCGCGCGGACCGGCGCCTTGAACGCCTCTTCCGCCTCGGCGGACCAGGACTCGCCGCGGCCCTCCAGCTGGTCCCGCTTGACGGTGGCGAGGACCGAGGCGGCCTGTTCGCCGCCCATGACGGAGATCTTGGCGTTGGGCCACATCCACAGGAAGCGCGGCGAGTAGGCCCGGCCGCACATCGAGTAGTTGCCCGCGCCGTAGGAGCCGCCGATCACGACCGTCAGCTTCGGTACGCGCGTGGTGGCGACGGCGGTGACCATCTTCGCGCCGTGCTTGGCGATGCCGCCGGCCTCGTAGTCCCGGCCGACCATGAACCCGGAGACGTTCTGCAGGAACAGCAGCGGGATGCCGCGCTGGTCGCACAGCTCGATGAAGTGGGCGCCCTTCTGGGCGGACTCGGAGAAGAGGACGCCGTTGTTGGCGACGACGCCGACCGGGTGGCCGTGGATCCGGGCGAAGCCGGTGACCAGGGTCTGTCCGAACTCGGCCTTGAACTCGGCGAACCGGGAGCCGTCCACCAGCCGCGCGATGACCTCGCGCACGTCGTAGGGCGTGCGGGAGTCGGCCGGCACGGCCCCGTACAGCCCGTACGGGTCGGCCTTGGGCTCGACCGCGGGCCGCACCTCCCAGGGCAGGGGCCCGCGCGCGGGGAGCGTGGCGACGATGTTCCGCACGATGCGCAGGGCGTGCGCGTCGTCCTCGGCGAGGTGGTCGGTGACACCGGACACGCGCGCGTGCACCTCGCCGCCGCCGAGCTCCTCGGCGGTGACGACCTCGCCGGTGGCGGCCTTCACCAGCGGGGGGCCGCCGAGAAAGATCGTCCCCTGGCCGCGCACGATGACGGCCTCGTCGCTCATCGCCGGGACGTACGCCCCGCCGGCCGTGCAGGAGCCGAGGACGGCGGCGATCTGCGGGATGCGGGCGGCCGACATCCGGGCCTGGTGGTAGAAGATCCGCCCGAAGTGCTCCCGGTCCGGGAAGACCTCGTCCTGCATCGGCAGGAAGGCGCCGCCGGAGTCGACGAGGTAGAGGCAGGGCAGCCGGTTCTCCAGCGCGACCTCCTGGGCGCGCAGGTGCTTCTTCACCGTCATCGGGTAGTACGTCCCGCCCTTGACGGTCGCGTCGTTGGCGACGACGACGCACTCCCGCCCGCTCACCCGCCCGATGCCGGCGATGACGCCGGCGGCGGGCGCCTGGCCGTCGTACATCCCGTCGGCCGCGAGCGGGGCCAGCTCCAGGAAGGGCGAGCCGGGGTCGAGCAGGGTGTCGACCCGGTCACGCGGCAGCAGTTTGCCGCGCGCGGTGTGCCGGGCCCGCGCCTTCTCCCCTCCGCCGAGCCGGGCGGCGGCGAGCTTGGCGCGCAGCTCCGCCACGAGCGTGAGATGCGCCTCCTCGTTGACCCGCCAGGCCTTCGACGCGGGGTCCGCCGCGCCGTGCAGCTCCGGTGCCTGGTCCATCCTGCGGTCCCCTCACCTTGTTAATGAGCGTTAACGCATTTCCCTCAGGTTAACGACCGCTAACCGTGCTGTCTAGAATTGCTGCCATGGCCATGCGAACCGACGCCCCCACCCGCCGCGAGCAGATCCTCAAGGAGGCCGCGCGGCTCTTCGCCGAGCGCGGCTTCCACGGTGTCGGCGTGGACGAGATAGGCGCGGCGGTGGGCATCAGCGGTCCCGGGCTGTACCGCCACTTCCCGGGCAAGGACGCGATGCTGGCCGAGCTGCTGGTGGGCATCAGCGGCCGGCTCCTGACCGGTGGGAAGCGCCGGGTGGCCGAGGCGGACGGGGACCCGGAGGCGGTCCTCGACTCGCTCATCGAGGGCCATATCGACTTCGCGATCGACGACCGCCCGCTCATCACCCTGCACGACCGCGAGCTGGACCGCCTCCGGGACAGCGACCGCAAGCTCGTCCGCCAGCTCCAGCGGCAGTACGTCGAGCTGTGGGTGGAGGTGGTGCGCCAGGTCTACCCGGGGCTGCCCGAGCCGACGGCCCGCTCGGCCGTCCACTCGGTCTTCGGCCTGCTGAACTCCACGCCGCACCTGGGCCGGCCGGGGGCGCTGCCGGGGCGGGGGGCCACGGCGGAGCTGTTGCACCGGATGGCGAGAGGGGCGTTCGGGGCGGCGGGGTAGGAAGGGGGGCGGGACGTCACGGCCCCGCGCGCCTCGAGGGCGCTGCCGGACCACGGGAGGCGGAGTGCGGGTCGTCTGCGCCGTCGCCGTACTGGTCGCCGTGAACCTGGCCACCGACCGGCTCCTCCGCGATCCCCGCGCGTACGTCCTGAGCCGTGCCGGCGCCACGGCCGCCGCCGCGGCGGCGTTCGGCGGCGGCTCCGCGGGCGCGGCGGCGGGCGTCGCCGCCACCGCCCTCGCCGGGGCGCTCATGTGCGAGCCGCGCCGCCGTTCCGACGGTCTGCTGCCGCCGGTGGCGCCGCGCCGGGCGGTCGACGGCTCGGGCCGCGCGCCGGCCCGAGGGGGGCGTCCCGGTAAGTGGCGGCCGGACGCGTGAGGGGCGTTACCCGTGCCACGGTCTGGACGGCGGTCCGTACTCGCCGGTAGGGTTGAGTGAGCAAGCGCTTAGACGCGTTCCCGTGGAGGTGACGGCGTGCGCCGTACGGTGTTCAATGAGGATCACGAGGCGTTCCGGGAGACCATCCGCGCCTTCATCGAGGCCGAGGTCGTACCGGTGTACGACGAGTGGTTCGCCGCGGGCCAGGCGCCGCGCGAGTTCTACTACAAGCTCGGCGAGCTGGGCGTATTCGGCATCAACGTGCCCGAGGAGTACGGCGGCGCGGGCCTGGACAGCCACAAGTTCGAGGCCGTCCTCTACGAAGAGACCGCGCGGGCGGGCGTCCAGTTCGGCGGCTCCGGCGTGCACGTGCTGCTCGCCCTGCCGTACCTCAAGATGCTGGCCACCGACGAGCAGAAGAAGCGCTACCTGCCGAAGTTCGTCTCCGGCGAGGAGATGTGGGCCATCGCGATGACCGAGCCGGGCACCGGCTCCGACCTCGCGGGCATGAAGACCACCGCCAAGCTCTCCGAGGACGGCACGCACTACGTCCTCAACGGCGCCAAGACCTTCATCACCGGCGGCGTGCACGCCGACCGGGTCATCGTCTGCGCCCGGACCTCCGCGCCGACCGCCGAGGACCGCCGTTTCGGCATCTCGCTGTTCGCCGTGGACACCAAGTCCGAGGGCTACTCCGTCGGCCGCAAGCTGGACAAGTTGGGCCTGCGCACCTCCGACACCGCCGAACTGGCCTTCGTCGACGTCGAGGTGCCGGCCGAGGACCTGCTCGGCGAGGAGAACAAGGGCTTCTCCTACCTCGGCCACAACCTGGCCTCCGAGCGCTGGGGCATCGCCTTCGGCGCCTACGCGCAGGCCAAGGCCGCCGTCCGGTTCGCCAAGCAGTACGTGCAGGAGCGGACCGTCTTCGGCAAGCCGGTAGCGCACTTCCAGAACACCAAGTTCGAACTGGCCGCCTGCCAGGCCGAGGTGGACGCGGCCGAGGCCGTCGCCGACCGCGCGACCGAGGCCCTGGACGCCGGTGAGCTGACCGCCGCCGAGGCCGCCAGCGCCAAGCTGTTCTGCACCGAGGTCGCGCACCGCGTCATCGACCGCTGCCTCCAGCTGCACGGCGGCTACGGCTACATGAACGAGTACCCGATCGCCCGCCTGTACGCGGACAACCGGGTGAACCGGATCTATGGCGGTACCAGCGAGATCATGAAGTCGATCATCGCCAAGGACATGGGCCTGTAAGGTCCGCGAACTCACTGGCCAGTGGAGCAGCGGCCATGAGCCAGGCACTGCGGGACCTCCTCGATCTGCTCGACCCGGAGCAGACCGAGGTACGGGGAGAGGATGGACCACTGGGCGCCGATCCCGCCCGCGCCCGGCCCGGCCACCCTGCCGGCCTCGTCGTCGGGGCCTCGCTGGACCACGCGATGTGGTTCCACCGCCCGTTGCGTGCCGACGAGTGGCTCCTGTACGACCGGGAGTCCCCGTCGGCGTACGGCGGCCGCGGCCCGGGCCGGGCCACATCCACACGCAGGACGGCCGCCTCGCGATCACGGTGATCCAGGAGGGCGTCGTCCGCGTCCCCCGGACCGGAGGCCAGGGAAGCCCAGGGGGCGTCTCGCCTAGAGCAGCCCCGCCTCCGACAGCAGGTACGCCGTCATCGGGTCGTAGTGGCGGGGGCTGACCACGTGGTCGTCGAGCGGGACCGTCACCTGGACGGTCCCCTCGGCCTCCGCGATGAACAGGGCCGGGTCGTTGCAGTCCGCGTAGCCGACGGAGTCGACGCCGTGCTGCCCCGCGCAGCCCGCCCAGCCGTGGTCGGCGACGACCAGGTCGGGCAGCGGACGGCCCGCGCGCTCCAGGCCGGTGAGAATGGCCTTCATCGGTTCGCCCGAGTGGGTGTGCCACAGGGTGGCGCCGTGCTCCAGCACCGCCACGTCCGCGAACTGCATGACGTACCCCTCGTCCGTCTGGAGCCCGTCCGGGATGACCACGATCTCGCAGCCGGCGGCGCGCAGCGCGGCCGCCGTGGCGCGGTGCACGTCGAGCAGGCCGCCGGGGTGGCCGGTCGCGAAGAGCACCCGCTGCCCGCCGTCCGCCGCCTTGCGCAGCCGGGCCGCGAGGCGCTCCAGGGCGGCGACCGTCAGCTCGGGGTCGATGGTGTCCTGGCCGTGCCGGTACTCGGGGTCGTCGTTCACGCCGACCCGCTCCGCCATCACCGCGAGCACGTCCTGCTCGTCGGTCCAGCGGTCGCCGAGCTCCAGTCCGAGCCAGAAGTTGCGGACGCCGTTGGACAGTTGACGGTAGTGGGAGAGGTTGTTCTCACGCGGTGTGGCGACGTCGCCCGCGATACGGGTCTTCACGAGGTGCTCGACGAGCTCGGCGCGGCTGGGTGTCCCGGGTATCGGCATGGCTCTTATTGTGCGGCACGCGCCCGGGCCCGCACCCGACGTCCCGCACGCTGGGACGTGGGTCACTCGCCCGGTCACAGCCGCCGCAGCGCGAACCACAGTTCCATCCGTACGTCCGGATCGTCCAGGTCCGACCCCAACAGCGCGGCGCACCGGGCGATCCGCTGCCGGACGGTGTTGCGGTGCACCGACAGGGCGACGGCCGTGCGGTCCCAACTGCCGTGCAGGGACAGCCAGGTGCGCAGGGTGTCGGTGAGGGCGGGGTGCTGCCCGAGGGGGCCAAGCAGGGCCCGGGCGTGCGCCTCGGCCTCGGCGCCCGGGACCAGGTCGGCGAGGGCGGGCCGGCCGGCGTGCCGGACCAGCGGCGTCCGGGTGGCGCGGGCCCGGGCCAGCGCGCGGGCCGCCTGGGTGTCCGCGACGGGCCACTCCCGCGGGCCGGCGGCGGCGCTGACGCCCAGGGTCCAGCCGGACTGCGGGGCCGGTTCCCGCTCGGCGGGCAGCAGCACGCGGACGACGTCCTCGGCGAGGTCCACCAGCGGCGAGCCCAGCGCCGCGCCGAGCGCGGAGGCGGCGACCGGGTCGGGGGCCCGGGCGTCGGGCCGGGCGTGCACCACCAGCCACCGCTCCCCGCCGAGCAGCGGGGCCACGGCCTCGGCCTCGGCGCCCAGCAGCAGCCGCACCAGCGCGGCGGAGCGGTCCGCGCCGGTGCCGCTCCGGTGTTCGCCGGTGAGCAGGGCGAGCAGCACGGCGGCGACGGAGGCGATGGCGTGGTCGGCGGGGTCCCGGTGCGGGGCGGCGACGCCGAGCACGAAACCCTGGCCGGCGCCGAGGGCGTAGGCGGAGAGGTGCGCGTCGGCGACGGTGTCGGTGGCGGAGGCGGGGGAGGGGGTGGAGGAGGGGGTGGAGGACGTCGAGAAGGGCGGAGAGGGGGAGGGCGAGGGGGAGAGGGGTGGCGTGGGCGAGGGGCGTGCGGACGTCGGCCGTACCACCCGCGACAGCTCCTCCAGCGCTTGGCGCGCCTCGTCCGCCGGTGCCCGGCCCGCCGTGGCGATCCGGCCGCCGTCCGGGCCGTACAGCGCCGTCCAGCCGCCCACCCGCTGGGCCAGCTGCCGCAGGACCGAAGGGACCGGGTCGGGGCGGGCGGCGGCCGCGGCGAGGCTCCGCTGGGCCTCCGTCACCCGGCGCAGCTCGGCGTGCCGGGCCCGGGCCGTCAGCTGCCAGACCGCGCGGGCGACACCGGAGAAGGTGGTCCGGGGCGGTACCTCCAGCAGCGGCAGGCCGTACGCCTCGCAGGCCCCGACCAGCGCGGGCGGCACCGTGTCGTGCACCGGCGCCACCCCGAAGCCGAGGGCCGCGCCGCCCGCCGCGACGATCCGGGAGACGTAGTCGTCGAAGTACGTCCCCTCGCCCGCCGCCTCCGGGATGTGCACGCCGGCCGTGAGCAGCAGCTCACCGCCCAGCAGATACGGGTACGGGTCGGACATCTCGGAGGCGTGCGCCCCGTGGATCACGGTGCCGGGGCCGGACGGGCCCGCGATCTGGCGCAGGGCGAGGTCCTCCCTGGCCAGCAGGGCGGAGAGCGGCACCGGAGGGGTCGGCGGCAGGGCCGGGGCCTCGGACATGGTGTGCGTTCCCTCCAGTCCGGTCCGTACGAATGGATGAAACGTACACTTCGCAGCCGCTTCCCGGCCACCTAAGGTCGGTCCTGACCGGCTGCCGCGGATGCGGGCGGATGCCCCCGCGCCGGGCGGGCCGCCGGTGCCGATCCCCGGCGGGCCGCCGTGGAAGCGCGGCACCGCGCAGGGGGCGCCGCCCGCCCGGCGGGAGCGGCGGGCCGGACGGGCACCCGAACCCGTGACCGAACCGGTCGCGGTGCACCAGTAAAGTCGTATGACAATTAGTGCAATCAGTGCATATGGCGCATGTGGTGCGTACGCGATGAAGCATGAGAAAGAAGGCCTTTTCCGATGAGCAGCAACGAGACGCCGACCCCCCGCGGCCCCGTCGACTCGTCCCGCGTCCCGCGGTACGCCGGTCCCGCGACCTTCGCCCGGCTGCCCCGCCTCGACGAGGTCGGCACCGCCGACGTCGCCGTGGTGGGCGTGCCGTTCGACGCGGGCGTCTCGTACCGGCCGGGCGCCCGCTTCGGCGGCAACGCCATCCGTGAGGCGTCCCGGCTGCTGCGGCCGTACAACCCGGCGCAGGACGCCTCCCCGTTCGCCCTCGCCCAGGTCGCGGACGGCGGGGACATCGCCGTGAACCCGTTCGACATCACCGAGGCCGTGGAGACGGTCGAGGCGGCGGCGGACCAGCTGCTCGGCACCGGCGCCCGCCTGATGACCCTGGGCGGCGACCACACCATCGCGCTGCCGCTGCTGCGCTCGGTCGCGAGGAAGCACGGCCCGGTCGCGCTGCTCCACTTCGACGCCCACCTCGACACCTGGGACACCTACTTCGGCGCCGAGTACACCCACGGCACCCCGTTCCGCCGCGCGGTGGAGGAGGGCGTCCTCGACACCTCGGCGCTCTCCCACGTGGGCACCCGCGGCCCGCTGTACGGCAAGCAGGACCTGACCGACGACGAGAAGATGGGCTTCGGCATCGTCACCTCGGCGGACGTCTACCGCCGCGGCGCCGACGAGGTCGCCGACCAGCTGCGCCAGCGCATCGGCGACCGCCCGCTCTACATCTCCGTCGACATCGACTGTCTGGACCCGGCGCACGCGCCCGGCACCGGCACCCCCGAGGCGGGCGGCATGACCTCCCGCGAGCTGCTGGAGATCCTGCGCGGCCTGGCATCCTGCACCCTGGTGTCGGCCGACGTCGTCGAGGTGGCCCCCGCGTACGACCACGCGGAGATCACGTCGGTGGCGGCGTCCCACACGGCGTACGAACTGACCACGATCATGTCCCGACAGATTGCCGAGGCGCGCGCGAAGTGACTCACGACCACGACCTGGTACTCCGCCCCACGGCCGCGCAGAGCGCGGCGGCCCTGAACCCGCCGCCCGGCCGCAACGGCGGAGACCTGGTCGTGGAGACGCTGGCCGGGCTCGGCGCGACGACGGTCTTCGGCCTGCCCGGCCGGCACGCGCTCGGCCTGTCCGACGCGCTGCGCCGCTCGGACCTGCGCTACGTGGGCCTGCGGGTGGAGAACAACGCCGGCTTCGCGGCGGACGCCTACGGCCGGATCACCGGCGAGGCGGCCCCGCTGCTGCTGTCGACCGGGCCGGGCGCGCTGACCTCGCTGGCCGCGCTCCAGGAGGCCCGGGCGGCCTCCGCCCCGGTGCTGGCGATCAGCAGCCAGGTGCCGACGGCCGGCCTGGGCGGCGGCCGCCACGGCTATGTGCACGAACTGCCCGACCAGGCGGCCTCGTTCCGGGGCGTGGTCAAGTCCGTGCACCCGGCCCGCGCCCAGTCCCAGATCCCGTCCGCGATCGCCGAGGCCTGGAAGTCCGCGCTGACCGCGCCGCACGGCCCGGTCTGGGTGGAGATCCCGCAGGACGTGCTGCTGGCCGGGACCCACCTGCCGGTGGTGACCGCGGTCGACGCGACGCCGGAGGACCTCCCGCCCCGCCCCGAGCTGACCGCCGTGGCGGCCGACTGGCTCACCGGGGCGGACCGCCCGGCGATCATCGCGGGCGGCGGAGTGGTCCGCGCGGACGCCTCCAAGAAGCTGCGGCAGCTGGCGGAGAGGCTGGACGCGCCGGTCGTCACCACGCCCGGCGGCAAGGGCGCCTTCCCCTGGGAGCACCCGCTCTCCCTCCAGTCCTGGCTGGAGGACCGCCACACCACGGACTTCCTGGAGGACGCGGACGTCCTGCTGGTGGTGGGCTCCGGCCTCGGCGAACTCTCCTCCCACCACCACACGTTCACGCCGCGCGGCCGGGTGATCCAGATCGAGGCCGACCTCGGCAAGCTGGAGTCCAACCACCCGGCCCTCGGCATCCACGCCGACGCCCGCCTCGCCCTCCAGGCGCTGCTGGAGACGGCGGCGGAGCGCACGGACGACACCGCGGCCGGCCGGGTACGGGAGGTGCTGTCCCGGGTCCGCGACCGCATCCCGTCGCAGCGGCTCACCCTGGAGCAGGACCTGCTGGCGTCGATCCGCCGAGCGCTCCCCGCCTCCTCGCCGTCCTTCTGGGACATGACGATCCTCGCCTACTGGGCCTGGTCCGCCTTCGACGCCAAGGGCCCCAACACCCTGCACTCCGCCCAGGGCGCCGGCGGCCTCGGCTACGGCTTCCCGGCCGCCCTCGGCGCGGCGGTCGCGGACCCCACCCGCCCGGTCCTCGCGGTCTCCGGCGACGGCGGCGCCCTCTACTCCATCGCCGAACTGGCCACGGCCCGCCAGTACGACCTCGACGTCACCTGGCTGATCGTCGACGACGGCGGCTACGGCATCCTCCGCGAGTACCCGACCGACGCCTTCGGCCAGGCCACCGCGACGGAGCTGACCCGCCCCGACTACGTGGCGCTGGCCGAGTCCTTCGGCGTCCCCGGCGTCCGCACGACCCCGCAGGCCCTGGAGTCCGACCTGGCGAAGGCGCTGGCGTCACCGGGGCCGTCGGTGGTGGTCCTCCCGGCGGTGCTGCGCATGTTCACGCCGACGCATCTGGCCTGAGGCGGGGGGAGCAGGACCTCCGCCCAGGTCGCCTCTCCGATGCCGTGGCGGCGAGGGCGGCATCCCCAGCGCACGGCGAGTGCGCTGATGATGGCGAGACCTCGGCCCTGCCCGTCGTCGGGGGCGGCCCGTCCGGGCTGTGGCCGAGCGGGATTCGCGTCGGCGACCTCCACGCGCAGACACCGGTCGTACTGCGCGATGCGCACGCCGATCTGGCGGCCGACGGGACTGCGGGCATGCAGGACGGCGTTGCTCATCAGCTCGACAGGAGAAGCTCGGCGGTGTGGGCGGCTTCGCCATCGATCTTCCATTCGGTGAGTTGCTCACGGAGGAGCGCGCGGGCCCGCCCCGCTCTACGAGGGCTGTGGGGCAAGCGCCACTGGACTTCTCGGTCTGACAAAGGAACCTCCGAGACAAGGTAGAGAGGTTGACTCGACATCTCTAGAGACGTGCTCATTGAAGCGCATGGTCGCAGTGCCTCGCCATGCATCTCTAGAGATGTGCAGGTGATTGCTCGGATGGTTCCTGTGCTCGACTGGGACGCGTGACGTCTGATCCCTAGGATGTCTAGAGATGATCGGAGGAGAGGTCTGTATGAGCGGCCGGGAGACGGGGCGGCAGCCCAAGTACCAGCGGATCGCGGCGGAGCTGCGGGAGGCCATCGACGCTGGTCGGTACGGAGCGGGGGACCGGCTGCCGGGCGAGAACGACCTCATGGCCGAGCACGGCGTGGCCCGGATGACGGCCCGCCAGGCACTCGCCGTCCTTCAGGCGGAGGGCATCGCGGAAGCGCGCAAGGGGGCCGGTGTCTTCGTCCGGGACTTCCGGCCCATCAGGCGTCGCGGTGTCGAACGCCTCGCGCGTGCGCACTGGAGTGAGGGCCGTTCCATCTGGTCGGCCGACATCGGGGACCGGGAGCTGGCCGTCGACTCCGTCGAGGTGGCCGAGGAGCGGGCTCCCGGCCCGGTGGCGGCGGTCCTGGAGGTGGATGAGGACGTGAACGTGTGCGTGCGGCGACGCCGCTTCGTCCTCGAAGGCAAGCCGGTGCTGTTGTCCACGTCCTACCTGCCGGCCGATCTCGTCGCCGGGACGCCGATCACGCGGGCGGACACGGGACCCGGCGGCACGTACGCGAGGCTTGCCGAGATCGGCCGCGGGCCCGCCCGGTTCCGAGAGGAGGTCCGTTCCCGCATGCCCAGCAGGGACGAGGCCGAGCGGCTGGCTCTGCCGCCCGGCGTTCCCGTGATGCTCGTGGCCCGGACCGCCTTCGACGCGGAGGGCGTTCCCGTCGAGGTCAACGACATGGTGCTGGACGCGTCCGCGTACGTGCTGGAGTACGGGTTCGAGGGCTGATCCCGCAGCCCCGGGGGGATCTACCAGATCGCCTCGACCCACTCCGGGTGGTCGATGAACGGGTTGCGGTTGCGCTGGTACGAGGTGTAGATGACGTCGTTGCGGCGCTCCTCGAAGGAGCTCGGCGGGTCCTGCTCGTGCCACTGCTTCAGCACCGACAGGCGGCCGTGGTAGGGGACGCTGCCGTTGGTGGTGGAGTCGTTCGCCTCCAGGTCGGGCCAGCTGTCGTCGCCCTCGTAACGCACGGCCATGTAGAGGACCATCCGGGCCACGTCACCCTTGACGGCGTCGCGCGGCTCGAAGGAGTTCGAGTCGGTCAGGCTGCCGCCGGAGTTGGTGAAGGGGCTGCCGCCGTGGTCGAAGTCCTTGTTGCCGCGGATGGAGTTGACCTGGACGTCCTCCGGGCGCAGGTGGTGCAGGTCGGTGCCCGGACCCGCGGACGTGCCGAAGTCGCCGTGCGACTGGGCCCAGACGTGCTCGCGGTTCCAGTTGCCCGTGTTGCCGCCGTTGAGGGACTTGGCGCGGGAGATGCCCGAGTACAGCAGGATCACGTTGTTGCTGTTGTTCGGGTCCTGGTCGGTGACCTTCAGCGCCTCCCAGACGGCGGAGTAGGAGAGCTTGTTCTGGCTGCTGACGATCGTGTGCAGGGAGGACTTGAGGCCGGTACCCGTCCTGCCGATCGCGTTCCTGTAGTACGTCGTGTCGTACGCGGTCGTCGTGGCCGCCGCCGGGGTCGCGGTCAGCGTCGGTGCGGTGAGGCCGGCCAGCACGGCGGAGGTGGCGAGCGCCACGGTCTTCCAGCGGCGGCGTATCTGCGTCGCGGGCATGGAGTGTCCGTTCTACGCGGATTGAACGAGCGGGACATCCGGGAGGGTGACATGCACATGCGCTCAGTGGCGTGAACGGGGCGTGTCCGGCACGTGTCGGTACCGGCGGGAACGGCCCCCAGCCGCCCCCGCGGCCCGGCACGCCAGGCGCCCGACGCTTCACGAGAACGCCGCCCCTGCGTCACCGGCCCGCCCTACGGTGACGCCCATGCGCCCCAGAACCGTACGCACCGTACTCGCCTCCGTCACCGCCGGCCTGGCGGCGGCCGCCTGCCTCACCGCCGCCGGACCCGCCCAGGCCGGGAACGGCTCCGGGCCGGGCCACGCCTGTTCGCCCTCCGTCGGCATCGAGCGCTTCTCCGACGCGCTCGACAAGACGACGTACCAGGACACCTTCGTCGGCAACCTCTCCGCGCTCGCCGTCGACCGCGACGGCTCGCTCGCGGCGCTCTCCGACCGGTCGGCCCTGTTCTCGCTCGACGGCCGGACGCTCCAGCCGCGCGCCGTGCGCCCGCTCGCCGACGAGAGCGGCGCGGCCCTGGACTCCGAGGGCCTGGTCGTGGACCGGGACGGCACCTATCTCGTCTCCTCCGAGACCGAGCCCTCGATACGCCGCTACTCCCGCGACGGCCGGATCCTCGACCGCCTCCCCGTACCGGACGCGCTGCGGGTCGCGCCGGCCGGCCGTGCGGCCGCCAACGGCACCTTCGAGGGCCTCACCCTCCTCCCCGGCGGCCGCACCCTGATCGCCGCCATGGAGTACGCCCTGTCCGGCGACTCCGCCGGCACGGTCCGCCTCCAGACCTGGCGGCGGCACGGCGCGGACGGCTTCCGGCTCGGCGCCCAGTACGCCTACCGCACCGACCCCGGTCTCGGCGTCTCCGAGGTCACCGCCACCCCCGACGGCCGCCTGCTCGTCCTGGAACGCGGCTTCACCGCCGGGGCCGGCAACACGGTCCGCCTCCACCTCGCCGAACCGCGTCACGCCACGGACACGAGCGGCATCGCCCACCTCACCGGCCAGGACGGCGTACGGCCGGTCCGCAAGACCCTGCTCGCCGACCTCGCCGACTGCCCCGACCTCGGCGCCACCGCCGGGCAGCCGCAGCCCAACCCGCTGCTCGACAACATCGAGGCGATGACGGTCACCGGCCGCTCCGACGGCCGCCTGCACGTCCTGCTCGCCAGCGACGACAACCAGAACGCCGCCCAGACGACCCGCTTCTACTTCCTCCGTGTACGCCTCTGACGCACCCCGTCACGCGCCCCGCAGTGTTGCGGAGGGATGAAATCCGCCGGCGCCCGCGTTGGTGCCTTCCGGTAGATCAGGTCATCCGGACCTGAGGGGAACACGGAGGGCACCCGCGTGAGCACGCAACGGGGATGGGCACGACGGCTGTGGGGCTACGCCTGGCGCCACCCGCAGGACGTCGTCCTCGCTCTCGGCTCCTCCCTCGGCGGCATGGCCGTGCTCGCCGTCGTCCCGTTGGTCACCAAGGTGATCATCGACGACGTCATCGGCGCCGAGACCCGCGGCATGGCCCCCTGGGCCGGCGCCCTCGTCGGCGCCGCGGTGCTCGTCTACGTCCTCACCTACGTCCGCCGCTACTACGGCGGCCGCCTCGCCCTCGACGTCCAGCACGACCTGCGGACCGAGATGTACGACACGATCACCCGGCTCGACGGGCGGCGCCAGGACGAGCTGTCCACCGGGCAGGTCGTCGGCCGGGCCACCAGCGACCTCCAGCTGATCCAGGGCCTGCTCTTCATGCTCCCGATGACCATCGGGAACCTCCTGCTCTTCCTGATCTCCCTGGTGATCATGGCGTGGCTGTCCGTCCCGCTCACCCTGGTCGCGCTCGCCGTGGCGCCCGCGGTGTGGTGGATCGCCCGCCGCAGCCGCGCCAGACTGCACCCCGCCACCTGGTACGCCCAGGCCCAGGCCGCCGCCGTCGCGGGTGTGGTCGACGGCGCGGTGAGCGGCGTACGCGTGGTGAAGGGGTTCGGGCAGGAGGAGCAGGAGACCGGGAAGCTCAAGGAGGTCGGCCGCCGGCTCTTCGCGGGACGGCTGCGCACCATCCGGCTGAACAGCACGTACACCCCGGCGCTCCAGGCCGTGCCCGCACTCGGGCAGGTCGCCATGCTCGCCCTCGGCGGCTGGCTCGCCGTGCGCGGCAACGTCACCCTCGGCACCTTCGTCGCCTTCTCCACCTACCTCGCCCAGCTCGTCGGCCCGGTCCGGATGCTCGCCATGGTCCTCACCGTCGGCCAGCAGGCCCGCGCCGGCACCGAACGCGTCCTGGAGCTGATCGACACCGAGCCGACCCTCACCGACGGCCCCCGGGAACTGCCCGCCGACGCGCCCGCGACCGTCGAGTTCGACGGCGTCTCCTTCGGCTACGACCCCGACCGGCCCGTCCTCGACGGCCTCTCCTTCGAGATCCGCCCCGGCGAGACCCTGGCCGTCGTCGGCTCCTCCGGTTCCGGCAAGTCCACCGTCTCCCTGCTCCTGCCGCGCTTCTACGACGTCACCCGCGGTGCCGTGCTGGTCGGCGGCCACGACGTGCGCGAACTGACCCTCGACTCACTGCGCGCCGCGATCGGCCTGGTCCCCGAGGACTCCTTCCTCTTCTCCGACACCGTCCGCGCCAACATCGCCTACGGCCGCCCCGACGCCGGCGACGACGAGATCCAGGCCGCCGCCCGCGCCGCCCAGGCGCACGGCTTCATCAGCGAGCTGCCCGACGGCTACGACACCGTCGTCGGCGAGCACGGTCTGACCCTCTCCGGGGGCCAGCGCCAGCGCGTCGCGCTCGCCCGCGCGATCCTCACCGACCCGCGGCTGCTGGTCCTGGACGACGCCACCTCCGCCGTGGACGCCCGCGTGGAGCACGAGATCCACCAGGCGCTGAAACAGGTCATGGAGGGCCGCACCACCCTCCTCATCGCGCACCGCCGCTCCACCCTGAACCTCGCCGACCGCATCGCCGTCCTCGACGGCGGCCGGCTCGCCGACCTCGGCACCCACGACGAGCTCCAGAAGCGCTCGGCCCTCTACCGACGGCTGCTCACCGACCCGGACGAGCTGGGCGGCGTCTCCCCGGGCCACGCCCCGCCGGCCGCCCCGGCCGAGGAGGAGGACACCTCCGTCCGCGCGGAGCTGGACGCCGAGTTCGACGCCGAGCGCGGTGTCACGCCGCGCCTGTGGACCGGCGACCGCGAGCCGAAGGACACCGCCCTGTCCGGCACCCCGGCCACCCCCGAGCTGCTGGCCCAGGTGGACGCCCTGCCCCCGGCGACCGACCGCCCGGACGTCGACGAGGCGCGGGCGGTGCGCCCGGAGGTGGCGTACAACCTGCGCCGGCTCCTCCAGGGCTTCGGCCTGCCCCTCCTGGTCAGCCTCGCCCTGGTCGCGGCGGACGCCGGGATGGGCCTCCTGCTGCCCGTCCTGATCCGGCACGGCATCGACAGCGGTGTCTCCGAGCTGGCCCTCGGCGCGGTCTGGGTGGCCTCCTTGCTGGCCCTGGCCGCCGTGCTCGCGCAATGGGCGGCGCAGATCGGCGAGACCCGGATGACGGGCCGGACCGGCGAGCGGGTCCTCTACTCCCTGCGTCTGAAGATCTTCGCCCAGCTCCAGCGGCTCGGCCTCGACTACTACGAGCGGGAGCTGACCGGCCGGATCATGACCCGGATGACCACGGACGTGGACGCGCTGTCGACGTTCCTGCAGACCGGGCTGGTCACCGCGTTCGTCTCGGTCGTCACCTTCTTCGGGATCATGGTGGCGCTGCTGGTGCTCGACGTGGAGCTGGCGCTGGTGGTGTTCGCGACGCTGCCGCCGCTGATCGTCGCCACCTTCTTCTTCCGCCGGGCCAGCGTGAAGGCGTACGAACTCGCCCGCGAGCGGGTGTCCGGGGTCAACGCCGACCTCCAGGAGACCGTCTCCGGGCTGCGGATCGTGCAGGCGTTCCGGCGCGAGCGGGACGGCGCGCGGAACTTCGCGCAGCGCAGCGACAGCTACCGGCAGGCCCGCATCCGCGGCCAGTGGCTGATCTCCGTGTACTTCCCCTTCGTGCAGTTGCTGTCGTCGGCCGCCGCGGTGGCCGTGCTCGTCGCGGGCGCCGGGCGGGTGGAGGCGGCCACGCTCACCACGGGCGCGCTGGTGGCGTACCTGCTCTACATCGACCTGTTCTTCGCCCCCGTCCAGCAGCTCTCCCAGGTCTTCGACGGCTACCAGCAGGCGTCCGTCTCGCTCGGCCGGATCCAGGAGCTGCTGCGGGAGCCGACGTCGACGAAGTCCGCCGACGCCCCCCGCGAGGTGCTCTCCCTGCGCGGCCAGATCGCCTTCGAGGACGTGAGCTTCTCCTACGGCGACGACGAGGCGGCGCTCAGCGGCATCGACCTCACCGTCCCCGCCGGGCAGACCGTCGCGTTCGTCGGCGAGACCGGCGCGGGCAAGTCGACCCTGGTGAAGCTGGTGGCGCGGTTCTACGACCCGACCGGCGGCCGGGTCACCGTCGACGGCGCCGACCTGCGCGAGCTCGACCTCACCTCGTACCGGCACCGCCTGGGCGTCGTCCCGCAGGAGGCGTACCTCTTCCCCGGCACCGTCCGCGACGCCATCGCCTACGGCCGGCCGGGCGCCACCGACGCCGAGGTGGAGGCGGCGGCCCGCGCGGTCGGCGCGCACGAGATGATCGCCACGCTGGAAGGCGGCTACCTGCACGAGGTCGCCGAGCGCGGCCGCAACCTCTCGGCCGGGCAGCGGCAGTTGATCGCGCTGGCCCGCGCCGAACTCGTCGACCCGGACATCCTGCTCCTGGACGAGGCGACGGCCGCGCTGGACCTGGCCACCGAGGCGCAGGTCAACCAGGCCACGGACCGCCTGACCGGGCGCCGTACCACCCTCGTCGTCGCCCACCGCCTGACCACGGCCGCCCGCGCCGACCGGGTGATCGTCATGGACCGCGGCCGGATCGCCGAGGACGGCACGCACGAGGAGCTGCTGGCGCGCGGCGGGCGCTACGCGCGGCTGTGGCGGACGTTCGTCGGGGCGCCGGAGCCCGAGGAGACCGTGGGCGTCTGACGGCGCGCGACCGCCGGGCCCACGCCGCGCGTCCGTGCATCCGTGCATCCGTACGTCGGTCCGAGGGGTTCCGGGGCTGCGCAGGGGGCGACCGCGGACACGGGGGCGACACGGCGCCGGCGGGCGCTCGGCACGGGGCCGTGCCGACCGCGACCGGTCTGCTGGCGCTCGCCGCGCCGGCCGACGCGCACGCGGCCGCCGCCACCCGCGCCGGCCGCGAGGTCGGGACGCTGCCGTTCACCACCGGCGCCGTGCACGTCCACCGGCGCGGCGGCCACGTGTGCGCCGTCACGCTCCCCGGGCGCCCCGGTCCCAGGTACGCGATGTCGGTCAGCGGGCAGGCACGCGGCAACCGGCCGGTCGCCGACCGGGGCGGGTACACGCACCGCGCGGGGCCGGTGACCGTGCACGCCGGGCAGCGGTGCGTGTGGGTGAAGGGCTCGGTGGGGCGGGGATCGGTCAGCTCCGGCCGGATCCTGTGCTGAACCCGCCGGCGCGCGCCCCACGCTGATCTCATGACGCGTCAACCACCCTGGTGCACAGGTGTGTTGCTCCGATAGCTTCCGGCGCACATCTGTTCTCACAAGGAGGGTGCATGCGCAAGGCGCTCAGATGGCTGCTCGCGCTCACCGTGTTCATCGGCACGCTCAGCACGGCGGGGGCGGCCACCGCGGCCCAGCCGGAGGCCACCGACATCAGGGACCGGCTGCTCTCCGTACCCGGCATGAGCCTGGTCGAGGAGAAGCCGTACCCCGGCTACCGCTTCTTCGTCCTCACCTACACACAGCCGGTCGACCACCGCGAGCCCTCCCGGGGCACGTTCCAGCAGCGGATCACGGTGCTGCACAAGGACGTCTCGCGCCCGACGGTCTTCTACACCGGTGGCTACCACGTGTCCACCAACCCCAGCCGCCGGGAGCCGACCCAGATCGTGGACGGCAACCAGGTCTCCATGGAGTACCGCTTCTTCACGCCGTCCCGGCCCAGCCCGGCCGACTGGACCAAGCTGGACATCTGGCAGGCCGCCGGCGACCAGCACCGCGTCTTCACGGCGCTGAAGCCCCTCTACACCAAGAACTGGATCTCCACCGGCGGCTCCAAGGGCGGCATGACCGCCACCTACTACGAGCGCTTCCACCCCCGTGACATGGACGGCGTCGTCGCCTACGTCGCCCCCAACGACGTGGTGAACGACGAGGACTCGGCGTACGACCGCTTCTTCGCCACCGTCGGCACCCAGGAGTGCCGCGACCGGCTGAACGGCGTGCAGCGCGAGGCGCTGGTGCGCCGGGAGCCGCTGGAGGAGCGCTACCGGGCCTACGCGGCCGAGCACGGCTACACGTTCGACACCGTCGGCAGCCTCGACAAGGCCTACGAGGCGACCGTCCTCGACTACGTCTGGGGCTTCTGGCAGTACAGCCTGCTGTCCGACTGCGACACCGTCCCGGCGGACGCCGCGAACGCCACCGACGAGGAGATCTGGGACTCGGTCGACACGATCGCCGGATTCTCCTTCTACACCGACCAGGGCCTGGAGCCGTACACGCCGTACTACTACCAGGCGGGCACCCAGCTGGGCGCGCCGACCATCGGCTTCCCGCACATCGAGAGGGAGTACGTCCGCCACGGCTACCTGCCGCCGCGCTTCTTCGTGCCGCGGTCGATCCCGATGACGTTCCAGCCGTCCGCGATGGAGGACGTCGACCGCTGGGTCCGCCACCACGCCCGCCACATGCTCTTCGTCTACGGCGAGAACGACCCGTGGGGCGCGGAACCGTTCCGGCTCGGCAAGGGCGCGCGGGACGCGTACGTCCTCACCGCGCCGGGCGCCAACCACGGCGCCAGCGTCGCCGGTCTCCCGGAGCGGCAGCGGGCCCTGGCCACGGCCAGGATCCTGACCTGGGCGGGCGTCGCGCCCGCCGCGGTCACGGCCGACCCGGCCACGGCCGAGCCGCTGGCCCGGTACGACGCCCGGCTCGACAAGCGGGGCGCGGAGCGGACCCCGCGTCCGTGACGCCGGGGCCGCGCCCGCCCGCCGGCTGCGGCGGGCGGGTGCGGCCCGGTGCGGCCCGGGGGGTGTTCCGCCGATCATGCCGGGCCCGCGGCGTCCGATCCGGCCCGACCGACGCACCCCCTAGTACGTCAGCCCGTGCCCGACCGGATACAGCACCCGCGCCGGGTCGTCCGCCCGCTGCACCGGCACCGGCAGCTTCCCGCGCGGTGCCACCGTCCCGGCGATGACCCGGGCCGCCGCCCGCAGCTCCACGTCGGTCCAGGAGTAGGACGCCAGATAGCCCCGCACGCCCGGCAGCTGGGCCACGTCGTACGGGTTGCGGACGGCCACCGCGACCACCGGTGTCCCGGTCGCCAGCAACCGCTCGACCAGCGTGCGCTGCGAGTCGGCCGCCGTGACGTTGTACGTCGCCACGACCACCGCGTCCGCGTCCCGGGCCGCCGCGACGGCCCGTTCGACGGTCGCCGCGGAGGGTGCCGTACCGGTGGACAGCGCGGTCGCGGTGAAGCCGAGTTCGCCCAGCGCGGCCGCGAGGACGCCGGTGGGCGGGCCCGTCGTGCCGGACGGCGAGGCCGGGTCGGCGCCGGCCACCAGCAGCCGGGGGTGCTCGCGCGCGGACAGCGGCAGCAGTCCGCCCTCGTTGACCAGCAGGGTCGTCGTCCGTTCGGCGATCCGGTCGGCGGCCGCCAGGTGCGGCCCGGTGCCGACCGCCCGGTCGACGCCCCGCGCGCTGACGTACGGGTCCTCGAACAGCCCCAGCCGCGCCTTGAGCCGCAGCACCCGAAGGACCGAGGTGTCGAGCCGCTCCTCGGTGAGCTCGCCGTCCCGCACGGCCGCCAGGACCGCGTTCCAGGCGACGTCCAGCCTGGGCGGGTTGAGGAGCTGGTCCACGCCCGCCCGCAGGGCCAGCACCGGGACCCGGTCGTCGCCGTACTTGGTGCGGACGCCCTCCATGCCCAGGGAGTCGGTGACCACGACGCCGTCGTAGCCCAGCTCCTCGCGGAGGATGCCGGTGAGGATCGGGCGGGAGAGGGTGGCCGGGTCGCCGGACGGGTCCAGTGCCGGGACCATGATGTGCGCGGTCATGACCGAGTCGACGCCGGCCCGGATCGCCGCCCGGAACGGCGGCGCGTCGATCGTCTCCCACTGCTCCCGGGTGTGTTCGATGACCGGGAAGCCGTAGTGGCTGTCGACCTCGGTGTCGCCGTGCCCGGGGAAGTGCTTGGCGGTCGCGGCGACGCCCGCGCCCTGGTAGCCGGCGGCCTCCGCCGCGACCAGCCCGGCGACCGCCTCCGGGTCGGCGCCGAAGGACCGCACGCCGATGACCGGGTTGGCCGGGTTCACGTTCACGTCGGCGACGGGGGAGTAGTCCTGCCGGATGCCCAGCGCGCGCAGCTCCTCGCCGGCGACGCGGCCGAGGGTGCGGGCGTCGGCCCGCGACCCGCCGGCGCCGACGGCCATCGCGCCGGGGAAGAGCGTCGCGGGTCTGCCCACCCGGGCCACTGTTCCGTGTTCCTGGTCGGTGGAGATCAGCACGGGCAGCCCGCGCGGGAGGTCGAGGGAGGCCTGCTGGATGCCGTTCGACAGTTCCGCGATCTGGTGCGGGGTGCGGGTGTTGCGGGCCCAGGTGAAGTAGATGACGCCGCCGAGGCGGTAGCGGGCGAGGAGCTCGGCGGCCGTGCGCACGCCGAGTTCCCGGAGGTTGGTGTCGATGTCCGCCTGGTCGGGAGCGGTGGCGGAGTGGCCGTAGACCCGGGAGACGAAGAGCTGGCCGACCTTCTCCTCCAGGGACATCCGGGAGACGATCCCGCGCAGCCGCGCGTCGTCGGCGGTGGCGTGCGCGCCGGTCTGTCCTATCGTCAGGGCTGCGGTGACGCCCGCGGTGGCGGCGAGGACCGTGCGCCGCGTGGGGGTGGTGGCGGTGTTTCCCGGGCTCGGCGTGCCGGCGTGGTGCACGGGCGCTCCTTCCGGAGGAGATCGCTGAAGGAAACTTCCAGAGAGCCACCAATATCCGGGAAGTTTCTGCCGGTCAAGGGGACGCACAACGGGGGCGGGGGACGGGCCGCCATCGGCGCAGGGAGGGCCGCGGACCCGCGCGTCGCGGGGCCCGTCCGGCCACTCGGCGGTCGTCCCGGTGGTGTCGCCGTCGGACCGCCTCATGAGGTCACCGGCCAGACCGATCTGGGCGGACTCCATGTCGTCCGCGAGCCGGGACAGGTATCCGGTTCCCTCACCCGCGAGACAGCACGGCTTGCCCTCCGGCCCCGCTCAGGGCAGCAGGCGCAGCTGGCCCGCGGGGCTCACCATGCCCGTACCTCCGCTGCGCCGACCAGCCGGGCATCGATGTCGATGCCGTGCGCGGCCGGCCGCACCACGCGTCGCCGTGCCCGTCGGCGCTGTCGCTCACGGCGCTCGTGCGCGACCAGGTACGGGCGGACCAGCCCGATCTCCTCACCTCGCAGTACCGGGGCAACCGATGCTCGGGACGGACACGCGATCGGCGCTTCCACACAGCGGCCGGCGGATGGTTGACCGGGGCTGCGACGGCGGCCCGGCGCGGGCAACAGCAGCCGCAGCAGCGGCTCGAAGTCGATGCTCTGCGGCACGGCGAACTCCGTTCTACGGCGACACTCCGACGGTACCCCCACCACACCGCCCGGGATCAGCCGAACACCGACACCCGGACGGCCACCCGCGCCGCATCCGCCGGCCCGAGCACTCGATCACATCGGGTACTCCAGCAGGAGTCTGACGGTGATCCGAACGAAAGTCCCCAGCTGACGTGGATCGGTACGCCCAGTGTCAGCGGCTGCTGGCAGCATCACCGCTATGAACGCCATATTCACCACTCCGCGGCGGCCGTTCGACATCACCGCGCTCTTCCCTCGGCTGGCCCCGCTGGCGCGCACGGCGACCCGGCTGCACCCGCGCCCCGGGTCGCCGACCGTGCACGACAGCTCCGTCGGTGGCCCGCTCCTGTGGCCCGCCGACGAGCCGTGGCCGTACTGCGACGGGCCGCACGACAGCCGCGCGGCGCCGGTGGTCCACTCCCCGGACGACGTCCGGCTCCTCCGCCACGACCGTGCCGCAGCAGCCGAGCGGCGGCGCCTCGACCCCGAGGCACCCCAGTGGACTCCCGAGGAACGGGCGGCCTGGGAGCGGCTCGCGAACCGCCTGTGGTTCGACGGCCCGATCCCCCTCCTCCCCGTCGCCCAGCTCTACGCTCGCGAGATCCCCTTCCCGCGCCCGCCCGACGCGGACCTCCTCCAGGTCCTCTGGTGCCCCTTCGACCACGAGATGGCCCACCCCTGGACCGCCCTCTTCTGGCGCTCCTCCGCCACCGTCACCGACGTTCTCGACGCACCGCCCGAGCCGCCCATCGTCCAGCGGGACTGCTACCTCCCGGAGCCGTGCCTGCTCTCACCGGAGCAGGTCACCGAGTACCCCAACCCCTTGGACCTGGACAAGGAGCTGCAGAACCAGCTGGACGACCTGAGCCGCTGGGAGACGATCGACCCCGCGCGGTACAACACGTACGCGGACGACCCGGGCGAGCTCTACCTGAACAACCTCTCCACCGCCCCCGGCTGGAAGACCGGCGGCTGGACCCGCTGGAGCCTCACCGACCCCAAGCCCCGCCCCTGCCCCGAGTGCGGCACCGAGCAGGTCCCGCTCCTCACCATCGCCTCCTTGGAATGGGACGGCGGCAGCGGGACCTGGATCGCCGAGGAGGAACCGACGAACCCGTCCCCGCCTCCCCTGGGCGCCCAGGACGGCAACTTCACCCTGATCGACATCGTCGGCGGCTACAACCTCCAACTCCACGTCTGCCCGGTGGACCCGTCGCACCCCCACATCGAACTGATCCAGTGAGCCCTTGAAGAAGTCCTCCCCCTGCTCGCCGTCTTCTCCTGCTGGAGAATCCCGCCCGGGACTACGACGCCCTGCGCGCCCTCGGCTGGCAGGGCGCCGGCGCCGGCGTCCGCGTGGCCTGGGCCGCCACCGTGTCCGGCTTCCGTGCCCGGGGCCTGCTGCTGTGCCGCCACCCGGCCTCCACCGTCGCGTCCTTCTCGTTGCTGGTGCCCGTCTTCGGCATGACGTCGGCGGCGGTGTTCCCGGGCGAGTCGAGGACGCCGCCGCGCCGGTGCGCGGCGGTGCTGCCGGCCGGCGGCGCGGCCCTCACCTCGGTCACGGCCCGGCGAACTTCGGCGGTCCATCCCGTGGACGCACCGGCACGCCGCCTGGGCGTGGGCCGATCATGAGGGCATGCCCGTAGTCGACATCCCCGGTTCCAAGTCCCTCACCGCCCGCGCCCTCTTCCTCGCGGCGGCGGCCGACGGGGTCACCACCCTGCTCCGGCCGCTCCGGTCGGACGACACCGAGGGCTTCGCCGAAGGCCTCACCCGGCTCGGCTACCGGGTCGGCCGCACCCCCGGCACCTGGCAGGTCGACGGCCGCCCGCAGGGCCCCGCGGTCACCGAGGCCGACGTCCACTGCCGCGACGGCGCGACGACGGCCCGCTTCCTGCCCGCGCTGGCCGCCACCGGCCACGGCACCTACCGCTTCGACGCCTCCGCGCAGATGCGCCGCCGCCCCCTGCTGCCCCTCACCCGCGCCCTGCGCGACCTCGGCGTCGACCTGCGCCACGAGGCGGCCGAGGGCCACCACCCGCTGACGGTGCGGGCGGCGGGCGTCGAGGGCGGCGCGGTGACGCTGGACGCCGGGCAGTCCTCCCAGTACCTCACGGCGCTGCTCCTGCTGGGCCCGCTCACCCGGCGCGGCCTGCGCGTCACGGTCACCGACCTGGTGTCCGCGCCGTACGTCGAGATCACGATCGCGATGATGCGGGCGTTCGGCGTCGAGGTGCGCCGGGACGGCGACGTCTTCGTCGTCCCGCCCGGCGGCTACCGCGCCACGACGTACGCGATCGAACCGGACGCCTCCACCGCCGGCTACTTCTTCGCGGCCGCCGCGCTGACCGGCGGCGAGGTGACGGTGCCCGGCCTCGGGAAGGGCGCGCTCCAGGGCGACCTGGCCTTCGTGGACGTACTGCGCCGGATGGGTGCGCGGGCGGAGGTCGCCGCGGACCGTACGACCGTCCGGGGCACGGGGCGCCTGGACGGCATCACGGTGAACATGCGGGACATCTCGGACACCATGCCGACCCTCGCCGCGCTCGCCCCCTTCGCCTCCGGCCCGGTCCGCATCGAGGACGTGGCCAACACGCGCGTGAAGGAGTGCGACCGCCTGGAGGCGTGCGCGGAGAACCTGCGGCGGCTGGGCGTGGCGGTCTCCACCGGCCCCGACTGGATCGAGATCCGCCCGGGCCGGCCCGTGGGCACCGACGTCAAGACGTACGGCGACCACCGTGTGGTGATGTCCTTCGCGGTGACCGGCCTGCGGGTGCCGGGGATCACGTACGACGACCCGGGCTGCGTACGCAAGACCTTCCCCGGCTTCCACGAGGCGTTCGCGGAGCTGCGCGGCCGGCTGCCTCGCTGAACCCCGGCCGGCCGGGCAGCCGGGGTCAGGCCGAGTCGTTGAGCAGGCGGGCCAGGTGCTCGCGGCCCGCGCCCAGCAGGTCGGGCAGCGGGGCCGCGCCCTCGTACCAGCGCTTCTCGTACTCCCAGCACAGCCAGCCGTCCCAGCCGTGCCGGGAGAGGAGTTCCACCGTCTCGGCGAGCGGCAGGACGCCCGCGCCCAGCGGGAGCGGGGCGGTGTCGTCGGCGGAGGCGATGTCCTTGACCCGGACGTAGCCCAGGTGCGGGGAGAGGGCGGCGTACGTCTCCGAGGGCTGTTCGCCGCCCAGCCAGGTGTGCATCACGTCCCACAGGGCGCCGACCCGGCGGTGGCCGACCAGGCCCAGGACCCGCATCGCGTCGGCGCCGGTGCGGTGCGAGTCATGGGTTTCGAGGAGGATGCGCACGCCCGCCTCGGTGGCGTACTCGGCGGCCGTGCCCAGCCGGCGGGCGGCGGTCGCGTCGGCCTCCTCCCGGTTCTGCTCCGGCGTACCGCCGGGGAGGACGCGCACGTACGGGGCGCCCACGTCGCGGGCCAGGTCCAGCAGGGCGCGCAGTTCGTCGAGGACGGGCTCGTCGGCGCCGGGCGCGGCCACCCGCGGGTACCCGGCGACCGCGAGCGGCTCGACGCCGGACGCCTTGAACTCGGCGGCGACGTCCGCCCGTTCGGCGGCTCCCAGGCCGGGGTGGACCGGCTCCTCGGGATGGGCGCGCAGTTCGACGCCGTGGTAGCCGTGCTCGGTCGCGAGTCGGAGGACGTCCGGCAGGGGGACGCCGGGGACACCGAGGGTGGAGAACGCCAGCTTCATGTACCCAGCTTCGTACACGCGGCGCCCTTACGTCACTCCGGCGTTCCCATGTCGCTCCGGCGTTCCCGTCACTGCGATGTTCCCCGCGGCCGCCCGGAGGAACGTGTCCCCGGCCACCGCGCGGCTCCCCGGGGGAACGCGTGCCGGTCTACCGCGCGGCTCCCCGCGGGAACGCGTGCCGGTCTACCGCGCGGTGGCCCGCCGGTACACGCACACCTGGGCACCCGTGTCCGAGGCGGTCGCCGAGACCAGGTCGAAAGCGGTCTTCGTGCCGTCGTCCGGCCAGATCGACTTCCCGCCGCCCAGCACCACCGGCATCACGATCAGCCGCAGTTCGTCCACCAGTTCCTCGGCCAGCAGCGTGCGGGCCAGTGTCGGGCTACCCATGACCAGCAGGTTCCCGCCCTCGGCCGCGCGCAGCCCGCGCAGCTCCGCGACGGCGCCGGCGGCGGGGACGCGCGTGGTGTTCTCCCAGGCCTTGACGTCGTCCTCGCCGAGGGTGCCGGTGACGACGTATTTCCGGACGGAGTTCATCCGGTCGGCGAAGGGGTCCCCGGCCCGCTCCGGCCACGCCCCGGCCATCGTCTGCCAGGTCCGCCGCCCGAACAGCAGGGCCTCGGCCTCGTCCAGCGCCGCGTCGAAGGCGCCGCCGACGACCTCCGGGTCGAAGAAGGGGTGCGACCAGCCGCCGTGGGCGAAGCCGCCGTCGGTGTCCTCCTGGGGGCCGCCGGGGGCCTGGACGACGCCGTCGAGGCTGATGAACTCGCTGATGACGATGCGCATGAGGTCGCTCCTGCTGTCCGGGACGTTCCGGGGTCGGTCCCGGTCGGTCCCGGTCGGTCCGGGTCGTTCGGGGTCGGTCCCGGTCGGTCAACTGCACTGCCACTGCGCGGAAGACTGTGGCCCCGCCCGGAAATCATCGCCCCTCGGCTGAGAAGCGTCGCCCGGAACCCGTCACCCGGCCGGCGACCGTCCGATCTCCGGGGACCGTCCGATCTCCGGGGACCGTCCGATCTCCGGGGACCGTCCGACCTCCGGCGGCCGTCCGATCTCCGGCGGCCGTCCGATCTCCGGCGGCCGCCCCTGCGTCCACACCGGCCGCACCGCCAACCGGCTGAACCGCCAGCCGTCCGGCGTGCGCCGCACCTCGGCGTCGAAACGCCCGCCCACGGTGAACAGGCTCTCGTCCGGGTGCACGTGGGTCATGTGGGCGTTCCAGGAGGCGTCGGCCCGGTCGCCCCGCACGTCGACCAGGAGTCCGGACGCCAGGTGCTGCGTGCGGACGAACCGCCCGACCGCCTCCTGCGACAGCCGCTCCACCGCCTCGGCCCCCTCGGCGGCGCCCACGGGTGTCCGCATGCGGACGTCCTCGGTGACGAGTCCGCGCAGCCGGCCCGCAGGGCGGTCATGGGCGTCGAGAGCGCGGAAGAGGCGGTGGACGAGGGTCTGGACGTGGGTCCGGACGAGGATCTGGGCGTCCTGGGACGCGGGGTGATCGGTCATGCGGCCGAGCGTCGTACGTCAAGCGCGCTTGAGGTCAAGGGCGGACGGGACGCGGGTGTGACGTGTGCCACCGGCGCGGGACGTCACGGACCGGCCGGGACCGGCGTCTGGTGGGTGAGAGGTGCCGAGGGCGGACAGACAGGAGCATCCGGTGGACAGCGCACGCACGAAGGACACGGCCGGGCGGGTCGCGGACGGCTGGACGGCGGACGGGCGGGCCGGGGAGGGGCGGGCCGGGGAGGGGCGAGTCGGGGAGGGGCGAGTCGGGGAGGGGGAGCGCACCGACGCGGCCACCGAGGCGTTCGTCAGCCACCGCAACCTGCTGTTCACCGTGGCCTACGAGATGCTCGGCTCGGCCGCCGACGCCGAGGACGTCCTCCAGGAGACCTGGCTGCGGTGGGCGGGCGTCGACCTCGGCACGGTCCGCGACCGGCGCGCGTACCTGGTCCGGATCACCACCCGCCAGGCGCTGACCCGGCTGCGCACGCTGGGCCGCCGCAAGGAGTCCTACGTCGGCTCCTGGCTGCCCGAGCCGCTGCTCACCGCCCCCGACGTGGCGGACGACGTCGAACTGGCCGACAGCGTCTCGACGGCGATGCTGCTGGTGCTGGAGACGCTCAACCCCACCGAGCGGGCGGTCTTCGTGCTGCGCGAGGTGTTCGACCTGGAGTACGGCGAGATCGCCGAGGCCGTCGAGAAGACCCCGGCCGCGGTCCGGCAGATCGCCCACCGGGCCCGCGCGCACGTCGCGGCGCGCCGGCCCCGCGGCGTGGTGTCCCCCGGCCGGGCCCGGGAGGCGCTCGACGCGTTCCGGCGGGCGACCGAGACGGGCGATCTCCAGGGCCTGCTGGACATCCTCGCGCCGGACGTCGTGCTGTGGGGCGACGGCGGCGGGATCAAGCAGGCCGTCCTGCGGCCCGTGGCCGGCGCCGACAAGGTGGTACGCCTGCTGGCCGGCGGGCTGAGCCGGGTGGCCGGCGCCCTCTCGCTGCGGCCGGCCCAGGTCAACGGCCAGCCGGCGCTGGTCTGCCGGCTCGACGGCGAGCTCGACACCGTCCTGACCGTGCGTTTCGACGACGGCCTCGTCACCGGGCTGTACGCCGTGCGCAACCCCGAGAAGCTGTCCCACATGGACCGGGAGACGCTCCTGCACCGCTGACCCGCCCGGTGGCAGGTGCCGTGAGCCGGTCCGGCGCGCGCCGCGCTCAGGGGCGGATCCCGTCGCGGGCGAGCGGCAGCTGCCGCGGCCCGCGCAGCACGGCGTTACGCCGGTACGGGGGCGGGTCTTCGGAATTCCGCGCCGGGACGTGCAACCCTCCGCGGCCCGCGCGGGTCGTACAGGGTGTCAGGGCTCCCGCCGGGGGGATCCGGGGGGATGCGGGGGAGCGCCGGGGGTTCTGACGGGAGGGGAGAGCCGAGGGGGCCGGTCCGTCGACCGGCCCCCTCCACGCTCGTCCCCGCGCGGGCCCGCTCTCACAGGGCGTCGACCTCGTGCGGCGTCGGGTACGACTCCTGCGCCCCCGCCCGCGTCACCGCCGCCGCCCCGACCCGGGCCGCGTACGCCGCCGCCTCGGTCAGCGCGTCGCCCCGGCCCAGCCGCCAGGCCAGCGCCGCGGTGAAGGCGTCGCCCGCGCCGGTGGTGTCGACCACGTCCACCGGCACCGAGCGCACCCGGGCCACCCCCTGCGCGGAGGCCACCAGGGCACCCTTCGCGCCCAGCGTCACGACCACCGCACGCGGCCCGCGTGCCAGCAGGATCCGCGCCCAGTCCGCGGGGTCGTCGCCCACCAGCGCCTCACCGAGGAGCACCCGCGCCTCGTGCTCGTTCACGATCAGCGGGTCGCAGGCCGCCAGCACCTCCGGCGGCAACGGCCGCGGCGGGGACGGGTTCAGCACGAACCGGCTGCCGGGCGCCAGGCTCCGTACCGCCTCCACCACCGTCTCCAGCGGGATCTCCAGCTGCGCCGACACCACCCGCGAGGCCTGGAAGAGGCTGCCCGCCGCCCGCACGTCCTCGGGCGTGAGCCTGCCGTTGGCCCCCGGCGACACCACGATGCTGTTGTCGCCGGACGGGTCCACGGTGATCAGCGCGACGCCGGTCGGCGCCCCGCCGACCAGCACCCCCACCGTGTCCACCCCGGCCGCCCGCTGCGCGTCGAGCAGCAGCCTGCCGTGCGCGTCGTCACCTACCCGGGCCAGCAGCGCCGTACGGGCACCCAGCCGGGCCGCCGCGACCGCCTGGTTGGCGCCCTTGCCGCCCGGATGCACCGCCAGGTCGGAGCCGAGCACCGTCTCCCCGGCACCCGGCCGCCGTTCGACGCCGATCACCAGGTCGGCGTTGGCGGACCCGATGACCAGGAGGTCGTAGTCGTCCATCGATGCTCTCCCTGCTACCCGACAGCCGTGCCTGCCGCGCCCGCGGCACCGCGCACAGTCTCCCGCCCCCGACACCCCCGGGCCCGCGCGACGCGACCGCCGGCGTCCCCCGGCACCCCCCACTGTCACCCCCCACCGGTACCGTCGGATCATGTCCAACCAGTCCGCGCCGGCGCCCGATGAACGACGGCTCGCCGTGCTCGAAGGCGTCCTCGAACGGATCACGTACGCCAACGAGGAGAACGGCTGGACGGTCGCCCGCGTCGACACCGGACGAGGCGGCGGCGACCTCCTGACGGTCGTCGGCGCGCTGCTCGGCGCGCAGGTGGGGGAGTCGCTGCGGATGGAGGGCCGATGGGGCTCCCACCCGCAGTACGGCAAGCAGTTCACCGTCGAGAACTACACGACCGTCCTGCCCGCCACCGTCCAGGGCATCCGCCGCTACCTCGGTTCCGGACTGGTCAAGGGCATCGGACCGGTCTTCGCCGACCGCATCACCCAGCACTTCGGCCTGGACACCCTGAAAATCATCGAGGAGGAGCCGAAGCGGCTGATCGAGGTGCCCGGCCTCGGCCCCAAGCGGACCAGGAAGATCGCCGACGCCTGGGAGGAGCAGAAGGCGATCAAGGAGGTCATGCTCTTCCTCCAGACCGTCGAGGTGTCCACCTCCATCGCGGTGCGCATCTACAAGAAGTACGGCGACGCCTCCATCTCCGTCGTGCGCGAGCAGCCGTACCGCCTGGCCGCCGACGTCTGGGGCATCGGCTTCCTCACCGCCGACCGGATCGCCCAGTCCGTGGGCATCCCGCACGACAGCCCGGAGCGGGTCAAGGCCGGCCTGCAGTACGCCCTGTCGCAGTCCGCCGACCAGGGGCACTGCTTCCTGCCCGAGGAGCGGCTCATCGCCGACGCCGTCAAGCTCCTCCAGGTCGACACCGGCCTCGTCATCGAGTGCCTCGCCGAGCTCGCCGCACCCCCCGAGGACGGCGAGGACCCCGGTGTCGTACGGGAGACCGTGCCCGGACCCGACGGCGGCGAACCCGTCACCGCCGTCTACCTCGTCCCCTTCCACCGCGCCGAACTCTCCCTGGCCGCCCAGCTGCTGCGCCTGCTGCGCACCGACCAGGACCGGATGCCCGGCTTCCAGGACGTCGCCTGGGACAAGGCGCTGACCTGGCTGAAGGACCGCACGCGCACCGACCTCGCGCCCGAGCAGGAGGCCGCCGTCAAGCTGGCGCTGACCCGCAAGGTCGCCGTGCTCACCGGCGGTCCCGGATGCGGCAAGTCCTTCACGGTGCGCTCGATCGTGGAGCTGGCCCGCGCCAAGCAGGCCAAGGTCGTCCTCGCCGCCCCCACGGGCCGCGCCGCCAAGCGGCTCGCCGAGCTCACCGGCGCCGAGGCCTCCACCGTGCACCGGCTGCTCGAACTGCGGCCGGGCGGCGACGCCGCCTACGACCGGGACCGCCCCCTCGACGCCGACCTGGTGGTGGTCGACGAGGCCTCCATGCTGGACCTGCTGCTGGCCAACAAGCTCGTCAAGGCCGTACCGCCCGGCGCCCACCTGCTCTTCGTCGGCGATGTCGACCAGCTCCCCAGCGTCGGTGCGGGCGAGGTGCTGCGCGACCTCCTCGCCGACGGCGGCCCCCTGCCCGCCGTCCGCCTCACCCGGGTCTTCCGGCAGGCCCAGCAGTCCGGCGTGGTGACCAACGCCCACCGGATCAACGCCGGGCAGCACCCCGTCACCGACGGCATGAAGGACTTCTTCCTCTTCGTCGAGGACGACACCGAGGCCGCCGGGCGGCTCGCCGTGGACGTGGCGGCCCGCCGCATTCCCGCCAAATTCGGGCTCGACCCGCGCCGGGACGTCCAGGTGCTCGCCCCCATGCACCGCGGGCCCGCCGGCGCCGGCACGCTCAACGGGCTGCTCCAGCAGGCCATCACCCCGGGCCGCCCCGACGTGCCGGAGAAGCGGTTCGGCGGACGGGTGTTCCGGGTCGGCGACAAGGTGACCCAGATCAGGAACAATTACGAGAAAGGGAAGAACGGTGTCTTCAACGGCACCCTGGGCGTGGTCACCTCGCTCGACCCGGTCGACCAGCGCCTGACCGTCCTGACCGACGAGGACGAGGAGATCCCGTACGAGTTCGACGAACTGGATGAACTGGCGCACGCCTACGCGGTGACCATCCACCGCTCGCAGGGGAGTGAGTACCCGGCGGTGGTCGTGCCGGTGACCACGGGCGCCTGGATGATGCTCCAACGCAACCTGCTCTACACGGCGGTCACCCGGGCCAAGAAACTGGTCGTCCTCGTCGGGTCCCGCAGGGCGCTCGGCCAGGCGGTCCGCACGGTCTCGGCCGGGCGCCGCTGCACCGCCCTGGACTTCCGGCTCCGGGGTGGCTGACGCCCCCGGCGGAGGTTCGGCAGTGGATATGTTCGGCATTTCGCCCAAAAATGATCGATCAAACGAGTCGCGAAGGTCACAGACCACTTCCGGATGGGCAGTCGAGCGGGCAGGATGACAGGTTGGCGGCACTGAGTGCCGCCGATGAGCCCAACGGTCGACCCCGAGTGCACTCTCCTGAGCCAAATGGGGGATGGTAGAGACAGTCAGGGCACCTCGAAGATGAGGCACTACGTCGGTGAGGGAAGACGTGAGCGACAACTCTGTAGTACTGCGGTTCGACGGCAGCGAGTACACCTACCCGGTGATCGACAGCACTGTCGGTGACAAGGGCTTCGACATCGGAAAGCTCCGGGCCCAGACCGGTCTTGTGACCCTGGACAGCGGTTACGGAAACACCGCCGCCTATAAATCCGCCATCACCTATCTGGACGGCGAGGCCGGCATCCTCCGCTACCGCGGATACCCGATCGAGCAGCTGGCCGAGCGCTCCACCTTCCTGGAGGTGGCGTACCTGCTGATCAACGGTGAGCTGCCGACCGTCGACCAGCTCACCGGCTTCCGGGACGAGATCACGCGGCACACCCTGCTGCACGAGGACGTCAAGAACTTCTACCGTGGCTTCCCCCGCGACGCCCACCCGATGGCCATGCTGTCGTCGGTCGTCTCGGCGCTGTCCACGTTCTACCAGGACAGCCACAACCCGTTCGACGAGCGCCAGCGCAACCTCTCGACCATCCGGCTGCTGGCCAAGCTCCCGACGATCGCGGCGTACGCGTACAAGAAGTCGATCGGTCACCCGTTCGTCTACCCGCGCAACGACCTCGGCTACGTCGAGAACTTCCTGCGCATGACCTTCTCGGTCCCGGCCCAGGAATACGAGCTCGACCCGGTCGTGGTCGCCGCGCTGGACAAGCTGCTGATCCTGCACGCGGACCACGAGCAGAACTGTTCCACCTCCACGGTCCGCCTGGTCGGCTCCTCGCAGGCGAACATGTTCGCCTCGATCTCCGCCGGCATCAACGCCCTCTGGGGCCCGCTGCACGGCGGTGCCAACCAGTCCGTCCTGGAGATGCTCGAAGGCATCCGCGACGCGGGCGGCGACGTCGACTCCTTCATCCGCAAGGTGAAGAACAAGGAGGACGGCGTCCGCCTGATGGGCTTCGGCCACCGGGTCTACAAGAACTTCGACCCGCGCGCCAAGATCATCAAGGCCGCCGCGCACGATGTGCTGTCCGCCCTCGGCAAGTCCGACGAGCTGCTGGACATCGCGCTCAAGCTGGAGGAGCACGCGCTCTCCGACGACTACTTCGTCTCGCGCAGCCTCTACCCGAACGTCGACTTCTACACCGGCCTGATCTACCGGGCCATGGGCTTCCCGACCGAGATGTTCACGGTCCTGTTCGCCCTCGGCCGGCTGCCGGGCTGGATCGCCCAGTGGCACGAGATGATCAAGGAGCCGGGTTCCCGCATCGGCCGCCCGCGCCAGATCTACACGGGCGTCGTCGAGCGGGACTTCGTCCCGGTCGAGGAGCGCTGATTCCCGCACTCCCGGGCTGATCGCCGCACGCCCGCGGTGGTCCTCGCCCGCCCGCGGTGACCACCGCGATCCCTCGCCGTCGGCCGCGGCCGCCTGACGCACAGCAGGCGGCCGCGGCCGACGGCGCGGAAGACCCCGGAAGACCCCGGAAGGCCGCCGGAAGACCCCTGAGGGCCGCGGAAGACGCAACGGCAAAGCAGAAGGCGCCCCGGTTCGCCGGTCCCCCCACGGGCCGGCGACCAGGGCGCCTTCCCATGTCCCGGTGCGGATTCCCCCCACGGGATCCGGCCGGGCGTCTGTGAGAACCAGCGCCTGAATCGCTGTTACTGCGTACTGCTGCCGTGCTGCGGCTGCGGTCTGCCGGGACAGCGCACGCTGGGAGGGCCGCTCAAAGCTTCCCGGTGTACGTGTCCCGGCAACGCATCTCTGAGGAAGTCCCCCAAGACGACCCCAGATGCCGGTCGGCGCCCCCCAAGACGCCTTCCGACATCGCCAACTTAGACCTTCGAACCCCTTCGATGGTTACGTTCACATCACTGTGATCTGAGTCTCCTGCATATGTCCTGCTAGGTACGCAAGAGGCCCGGTACGACGAACGGGGCTCAAGCGTAAGGATGATGCGCGAGCCTTGTGAAGAGCTTATGTGAGGCTCGCGCCGGACTGAAGGGGAAACCGGGCTTTTCCGTTGCCCGGCCGAGCTCAGCGGAACGCCCGCAGCCGCAGACTGTTCGTCACGACGAACACCGACGACAGGGCCATCGCCGCCCCCGCGATCATCGGGTTGAGCAGACCCGCGGCGGCCAGCGGCAGCGCGGCCACGTTGTAGCCGAACGCCCACACGAGGTTGCCCTTGATGGTGGCGAGCGTCCGGCGGGACAGCCGGATCGCGTCCGCCGCGACCCGCAGGTCCCCGCGGACCAGCGTCAGGTCGCCCGCCTCGATGGCCGCGTCGGTGCCCGTGCCCATCGCCAGCCCCAGGTCGGCGGTGGCGAGCGCGGCCGCGTCGTTGACGCCGTCGCCCACCATGGCGACCGTCCGCCCCTCGCCCTGCAGCCGCCGTACGACCGCCACCTTGTCCTCGGGCAGCACCTCGGCGATCACCTGGTCGATGCCGACGGTCCGCGCCACCGCCTCGGCGACCCGCCGGTTGTCCCCGGTGAGCAGCACCGGCGTGAGCCCCAGCGCGCGCAGCTCGCGCACGGCCTGCGCGCTGGTCTCCTGCACGGCGTCCGCGACCGCGAGCACCCCGCGCGCGACCCCGTCCCAGCCGGCCACGACGGCCGTACGGCCGTTGCTCTCGGCCTTGTCGCGAGCGCGGGCCAGCTCCTCGGGCAGTTCCTCGAAGAGGCGCCCCACGGCCACCTCGCGGCCCGCCACGCACCCGCGTACGCCCCGCCCGGGCACGTTCTCGAACCGCTCGACCGCCGGCAGCTCCCCGACCCGCTCCCGCGCGCCGGCGGCCACGGCCCGGGCGACCGGGTGCTCCGAGGCGTGTTCGAGGGCGCCCGCGAGCCGCAGGACCTCCCGCTCGTCGGCGCCCTCGGCGGCGTACACCTCCTGGAGGGTCATCCGGCCGGTGGTCACCGTGCCGGTCTTGTCCAGCACGACGGTGTCGACGCGGCGGGTGGACTCCAGGACCTCGGGACCCTTGATCAGGATGCCGAGCTGGGCGCCGCGGCCCGTGCCCACCATCAGCGCGGTCGGGGTGGCCAGGCCCAGCGCGCACGGGCAGGCGATGATCAGGACGGCGACGGCCGCGGTGAAGGCGGCGACGGTGTCGCCGGTCGCCCCGAGCCACAGGCCGAAGGTGGCGGTCGCGAGCACCAGGACGACGGGTACGAAGATCCCCGCGACCCGGTCCGCGAGCCGCTGCACCTCCGCCTTGCCGTTCTGCGCCTCCTCCACCAGCCGGGCCATCCGCGCGAGCTGGGTGTCGGCGCCCACCCGGGTGGCCGCCACGACCAGCCGGCCCCCCGCGTTCACGGTCGCCCCGGCCACCGTGTCCCCGGCCGCCACGTCCACCGGCACGGACTCGCCGGTCAGCATCGAGACGTCGACCGCGGAGGCGCCCTCGACCACGGTGCCGTCGGTGGCGACCTTCTCGCCGGGGCGTACGACGAACCGGTCGCCGACGGCCAGCTCGGTGACCGGCACGCGGACCTCGCGCCCGTCGCGCAGCACCGCCACGTCCTTCGCGCCGAGCTCCATCAGGGCCCGCAGCGCGGCGCCCGCGCGGCGCTTGGAGCGGGCCTCCAGATAGCGGCCGAGCAGGATGAACGCGGTGACTCCGGCGGCCACCTCCAGGTAGATCGTCGAGGCGCCGTCCGCGCGGGAGACCGTCAGCTCGAACGGGTGCCGCATGCCCGGCATGCCCGCGTGCCCGAAGAACAGCGCCCACAGGGACCAGCCGAACGCGGCCAGCGTGCCCACCGAGACGAGGGTGTCCATGGTGGCCGCGGCGTGCCGGGCGTTGGTCCAGGCGGCCCGGTGGAAGGGCAGTCCGCCCCAGACGACGACGGGGGCGGCGAGGGTGAGCGACAGCCACTGCCAGTTGTCGAACTGGAGGGCGGGAACCATCGCCAGGAGGATGACGGGGGCGGCGAGGAGCGCGGAGACGGCCAGGCGCCGGCGCAGCGCGTCCTGCCCGGCGTCGCGGGGGGCCTGCTCCTGTTCCGGTGCCGGCTGCGGCGGGGCGGGCTCCTCGGCCGTGTAGCCGGTCCGCACGACGGTGGCGATCAGGTCCGCGACCTCGGTTCCGGCCGGACAGGTGATCCGGGCCTTCTCCGTCGCGTAGTTCACCGTGGCGCTGACGCCGGCCATCCGGTTGAGCTTCTTCTCGACGCGGGCCGCGCAGGAGGCGCAGGTCATCCCGCCGATCAGCAGTTCGACCGTGGTGGCCGGCGGGTCCGTCGGCGTGTCCGGCGTGTCTATGGAGGTCCGCGTGGTGGTGCTCGTCATGTCCGACTCCGACTCCGACTCTCACTTCAGACGGCGGACCGGACCGTCCGGGGGGCCGATCCGCTGGTCGGTCCCCCGGAACGGCCCGGTGCGGGAAAGGGTGCGTCAGGCGCGGCCGACCAGCTCGAAGCCGGCCTCGTCGACGGCCGCCCGCACGGCCTCCTCGTCCAGCGCGGCCGAGGAGACGACCGTGACCTCCCCGCTGGCCGCGACGGCCCGCACCGAGCTGACGCCGGGCAGCCGGGAGAGCTCGCCGGAGACGGCGCCCTCACAGTGTCCGCAGCTCATCCCGCTCACCTGGTAGACGGCGGTGACGGAACCCGGGGTGTCGGTCTGCGCGGTCATGTCGTTCTCCTCGTCGAGGCGGCTGGTACGGGCGGGACCTGGGAGGGCCCCGTACACGGTTCACTATACCCCTAGGGGGTACTTTTCCCGGAGTGGTCCCGGCGGGCCGGCGACCGCACCCGGGCGACGCCGGTGAGCGGCCGCGGGGACGGGCTCGGCAGGTGGTTCTCCGTCGGCGCGGCGCCCGGTACCCGGAGTGCCCCGCCGGCCGGGAGGCATCCGAGGATCACGCCGGCGCCCGGCTCGCGGCCGTGCCGCTCGTACGCCCGGCACGAAGGTCACCGGCGCCGGGAAGCCGCCGAGCAGGACGAGGGCGGGCGGGAGGGCGGTGTTCCCGGTCGCGTGGGCGACCGCCGCGGTGAGCGCCCAGGGCGCCGGCCCGCTCCACAGGCGGCGCCGCCACGGGCCCGTACGGCGCCGGAGGCGCGGCGGCGGGGGCCTGTGCGGGGGCGGGATGCGGGCCCGGGGCGCGCTGCGGGCGGCGGGGGGTGGGTCACGGCGTTCCCTCGTGCTCCTGTGGTGCTCCCGTGAGAGGTGCTCCCGTGGGAGGTGCCGCGGCGGGAGGCGCTCCTGCGGGGGCACTTCCGCGGGACGTGCTCCTGCGGGAGTGGTGTGTCCGAACCCTAAGCGGATGCGGCTTTTGTCGCAGGGCGGCGGACGCGTGTGAGGGACGCCTCGGGCGCCGCCGGGGCACCGGGGCGGGCGGGGCTCAGGCGGTGCGGGCGGCGGCGAGGGGCTCCAGGTAGCGCACGAGGACGTTCTTCAGCTCCTGGACGTACGCCTCGCGCTCGGCGCCCTGGTGGGCGAGGACCAGTTCCAGGCCCGACTTGTAGACGCCGAGGCAGACGTGCGCGGTGCGGGCGACGTCGGCCGGCGGGGTGCCGGGCAGCAGCGAGGTGAGCAGCGTCTCGATGCGCAGCAGCAGGGTGGCGTGCAGTGCGTCGTGCTCCTCGGCGATCCGGCCGGGGATGTCGGGGCCGTGCATCAGCGCGAAGAAGACCGGGTGCCGGCAGTTGAAGGCGATGAACCGGTCGACGGCGGAGCCGACGGCCTCGGCGAGCGGGGTCGCGGCGTCGACGGGCGCGAGCGCCTCGCCGTACGTCTCGCGCATCTCGTGCATCAGCCGGTCGCCCAGCTCGATCGCGATCGCTTCCTTGTTCGGGAAGAACTGGTAGAGCGTGCCGGGGGAGACGCCCGCCTCGCGGGCGATGGCGTTGGTGCTGGCGGCCGTGTAGCCGGTGCTGCAGAAGACGGCGGCCGCGGCCTCCAGCAGCTGGGCGATCCGGCGTTCGCCGCGCGCCTGGCGCCGGCGCGGCGTGGATTCTGCCGCCGGCTCCTGGGCCGGCGTCTGGTTCTTCTCGGGCACGCGTTATCCCCAGCTCTCCGCACGCGATTGACAAACACGAGCGGTCGCTCGCATTCTGAGGTAACGCGAGCGATCTCTCGTGTTTCGAGTGTATGGCCATGGCTGACCCGTGCCGCCTGCCCGGACGCGTCCGGGCAGGCGGCACGGGTCACGGTGAAGGGGACACCGCACGATGACCGAAGTCAACACACCACCGCGCGCACCGCGCCCGAGCGGCTGGACCCGCCTCGTGACCGCCCGGCCCCGCCTGTCGCTGCTCGCGGCCCTGGTGCTGACCGTGCTCGCGGCGCTGGCCGGGAGCGGCGTCGCCGACCGGCTGGGCAGCGGCGGCTGGCAGGACCCCGACGCCGGGTCGGCGTACGCGACCGAGGTGCTGGAGCGCGAGTTCCCCGGCTCCCAGCCGAACCTGCTGCTGCTGGTGGACGCGGGCCGCGCCTCGGTGGACGATCCGGCGGTCGCCGCGGCGGCCGCGCGCCTCACCGGGCGGCTGGCCCGGGAGCGGGGCGTGGTGGGCGTCGGCTCGTACTGGCGGTCCGGGTCACCCGCCCTGCGCGCCGAGGACGGGCACGCGGCGCTGATCGCCGCCCGGATCGCCGGCGACGAGAAGACCGCGGGCGAGACCCTGGAGCGCATCGCCCCCGCGCTGCGCGGGACCCACGGCCCGCTGGAGGTCCGGATCGGCGGTCTGGTGGCCGTGCAGCACGAGATGCAGACCCTCATCCAGGAGGACCTGACCCGGGCCGAGCTGATCGCCCTGCCGGTGACGCTGGTGCTGCTGGTGACGGTCTTCGGCAGCGCGGTCGCGGCCCTCCTCCCGCTGGGCATCGGCATCGTGGCCATCCTGGGCACCAACGCGGTGCTGCGCGGCCTGACGGGATTCACCGACGTCTCGGTCTTCGCGCTCAACCTCACCACGGCACTGGGCCTGGGCCTGGCCATCGACTACGCGCTGTTCATCGTCCGCCGCTTCCGCGAGGAGCTGTCCGCGGGTGCCGACCCGTCGGCGGCCGTCGGCACGACCCTGCGCACGGCCGGGCGCACGGTGCTGTTCTCCGCCCTGACGGTCGCGGTCTCGCTCGCGGCGATGCTGGTGTTCCCGCAGTACTTCCTGCGCTCCTTCGCCTACGCCGGGATCGCCGTGGTGCTGATCGCCGCGGCGGCCGCGCTGATCCTGCTTCCGGCCGCGCTGGTGCTGCTCGGCCACCGGGTGAACGCACTGGACCTGCGCCGCCTCGTCCGCCCCGGTGCGCGGCCCGCGCCGGCCGGTGCGGGCGGCGGCGCCTGGGGCCGTACGGCGTCGCTGGTGATGCGCCGGGCCCCCGTCTTCGCGATCGGCACGACGGGGGTGCTGCTCCTGCTCGGACTGCCCTTCCTCGGCGTGCGGTTCGGCACCGCGGACGACCGCCAGCTGCCGTCGGGCGCCGAGTCCCACGTGGTCCAGCAGTACATCAGGGACGGCTTCCCGGGCAGCCCCGGCGGCGGCCTGGAGGTCCTGGCCGAGGGCCGGGCGACGCGCGCCGAGTACGCCGGCTTCAAGGAGCGGATCGCCCGGCTGCCGGACGTGCTCCGGGTGGACGGTCCCCTGGTGCGCGGCGAGACGGCGTACTTCACGGTGCTGCCGAAGGGCGAGGCGGTCGACGAACGCGCCCAGCGCCTGGTGGGCGAGGTGCGCGCGACCGAGGCGCCGTTCCGCACCAGCGTGACCGGCACGGCGGCGGTCCTGGTCGACTCCAAGGACGCGATAGGCGGACGCCTGCCCTGGGCCCTGGCCGTCATCGCGGTCGTCACCCTGCTGCTGGTCTTCCTGCTCACCGGCAGTGTGCTGATACCCGTCCAGGCGGTGGTGCTCAACGCGCTGAGCCTGACGGCGATGTTCGGCGCGGTCGTCTGGGTGTTCCAGGACGGCCACCTCTCCGGCCTGCTCGGCTTCACCAGTACCGGCTCCATCGAGACCACCCTGCCCGTCCTGATGTTCTGCGTGGCCTTCGGGCTCTCCATGGACTACGGCGTGTTCCTGCTCTCCCGCATCAAGGAGGAGTACGACCGCACGGGCGACCACGACCGGGCCGTGCGGCACGGCGTGCAGCGCACGGGCGGGCTGATCACGGCGGCGGCGGTCATCCTGGCGGTCGTGATGGTCGCGATCGGCACCTCCCGCGTCACCAACACCAAGATGCTCGGCCTCGGCATAGCCCTGGCGGTCCTGATGGACGCCATGGTGGTGCGCTCCCTGCTGGTCCCGGCGGTGATGCGCCTGACGGGCCGCGCCACCTGGTGGGCCCCGGGCCCGCTGCGCCGGCTGCACACACGGTTCGGCCTCAGCGAGGGCGAGCCGGCCTCGCGGGCGGCGCACGACGGTCCGGACGGGGCGGAGCGGCGGCCGCGCGACAAGGTGACGGCCGGCTAGCGCCGCGGCAGGCGACGTTCTCCCCGTCGCGGCGCCCCGCACGCACTCTCGCCGCACCCCGAAAGCCCGAGTACGTCCCGTACGTACGAGGGCTTCCGGCCGGCACGCCGAGAGCACGCACCGGACGCCGCTCCGCCACGGGCAGACGTTGCCTGCCGCGGCACTTGGTTCCAGCCCGGCGCGGGCGCACCGAACCCGCCGGCCCGCGGAACGGGCTGCGGCCGGCCCGGCCGCAGCCCGTTCCGCGCCCCCGCCGCTCCCCGCCGCGTCCCCCGGGTCAGTCCGCGCGCCGGCCGCGATTGCCGGGGCGGGAGGCGACCCAGGCGCGGATGGTGTCGGCGTACCAGTAGGGCTTTCCGCCCTCCACATGGTCGGGCGCGGGCAGCAGTCCGTGCTTGCGGTAGGACCGCACGGTGTCCGGCTGCACCTTGATGTGCGCCGCGATGTCCTTGTACGACCAGAGCCTTCGGTCGGTCATGGGGGCACCTCCCTGCGCGAGCCGCGGCGGCGGCCGGGAGCGGCCGTCCGGGGGAGCCGGGCGCTGCGCTGGTGATCAGTCACCAAGCCTGTGCCCGGTTCAACGACGCAGAGTGACGGCGAGGCCACGTCTGTCGACCGGGCGTGACGCGCGGGCCACGCACCTGGGACATGTGTGACAAGAAGGTGATGTTTGTGA
This sequence comes from Streptomyces cinereospinus, assembly GCF_042430725.1. Lineage (NCBI taxonomy): Bacteria > Bacillati > Actinomycetota > Actinomycetes > Kitasatosporales > Streptomycetaceae > Streptomyces > Streptomyces cinereospinus. The sequence goes on from NZ_JBHMCY010000006.1 coordinate 147,661, forward strand.
CAGACATGCAGCAAAGGAACGTGCGCCCGCACTGGGCGGGGCGCGTTGACGCGGGGCCGCCTCCGTGGTCGCGGCCCGCGGAGGCGGTCCCGTCGGGCCACCCTGCTCGTCCTTATGTCCGGACAAAATATTGACAGGCCTCGTGCTGGGAAGCTAGAAATCCGGAGGGAACCGCCGGCGACGACGCGACGGGAACGCGAAGGGACCTCGATGGCGTACGACCTGATCACCCTGGGGCGGATCGGCGTGGACCTCTACCCGTTGCAGACCGGCGTCCCGCTGCCGCAGGTGACGTCCTTCGGGAAGTTCCTCGGCGGCTCCGCGGCCAACGTCGCCGTGGCCGCCGCCCGCCTGGGCCGCCGCACCGCGGTGATCACCCGCACCGGCGACGACCCGTTCGGCACCTATCTGCACGAGGCGCTGCGCGGGTTCGGCGTGGACGACCGCTGGGTGACGCCCGTGCCCGGCCTGCCGACGCCGGTCACCTTCTGCGAGGTCTTCCCGCCGGACGACTTCCCGCTGTACTTCTACCGGCAGCCCAAGGCGCCGGACCTGGAGATCGACGCCGACGGACTCGACCTCGACGCCATCGCTGCCGCCCGCGTCTTCTGGGTCACCGGCACCGGCCTGAGCGAGGAGCCCAGCCGTACGGCGACCCTCGCGGCCCTCGCCCACCGCGACCGGTCCGGCACCACGGTCTTCGACCTCGACTGGCGCCCCATGTTCTGGCGGGACCCCGACGCGGCCCGCCCCTGCTACGCCGAGGCACTGCGGCACGCCACCGTCGCCGTCGGCAACGTCGACGAGGTGGAGATCGCCACCGGCGTCCGGGAACCGCACGCGGCCGCGGCGGCGCTGCTCGACGCGGGCGTGTCGCTCGCCGTCGTCAAGCAGGGCCCCGAGGGCGTCCTCGCCGTCAGCCGCACCGGCGAGTCCGTCGAGGTCCCCGCGCTGCCGGCCGACGTGCTCAACGGCCTCGGCGCCGGTGACGCCTTCGGCGGCTCCCTCTGCCACGGCCTGCTGGCCGGCTGGGGCCTGGAGAGGACCGTGCGGCACGCCAACGCCGCCGGCGCCATCGTCGCCTCCCGCCTGGAGTGCTCCTCGGCGATGCCCACCGAGGCCGAGGTGGAGGCGGCCCTCGGCGCGGGCGCCGTGCGCGGCACGGGCCCCGCCCACCCGCCGGGAGCCCTCCGGTGACCGTCGACGTCGCGGAGCTCGTCCACACCCGGGCGCACCGCCCCGAGGCGATCGCCGAGGCCGCCGCCCGCCGCGTGCGCCGGCCGCTGATCGGTGCCACCGGCCGGCTGATGATCGTCGCCGCCGACCACCCGGCCCGCGGCGCGCTCGGCGTCGGCGACCGCGCGCTGGCCATGGCCGACCGCGCCGACCTGCTCGGACGCCTCTGCCTGGCGCTCGGCCGCCCCGGCGTCGACGGCGTCCTGGCCAGCGCCGACATCCTGGACGACCTGCTGCTGCTCGGTGCCCTCGACGGCAAGGTCGTCATGGGCTCGATGAACCGCGGCGGCCTCCAGGGCGCCCGCTTCGAGCTGGACGACCGCTTCACCGGCCACCGCCCCGAGGACATCGAGCGGCTCGGCTTCGACGCCGGCAAGCTGCTGCTGCGCATCGACTACGACGACCCGGGCTCGCTGACCACCCTGGAGTCCGCCGCCCGGGCCGTCGACGCGATGGCGGCGCGCCGGCTGCCCGTCTTCGTCGAGCCGTTCATCAGCCGCCGGGACGCCGGCGGGCGGCCGGCGAACGACCTGTCCGCCGACGCCGTCACCCGGTCGATCGCCATCGCCTCGGGGCTGGGCGGCAGTTCGGCGTACACCTGGCTGAAGGTCCCCGTCACCGACGACCCCGACGACATGGCCCGGGTCATGGCCACCACGACGCTGCCCGCCGTGCTGCTGGGCGGCGACGTCGCGGGATCCGCCGAGGACCGGGCCGGCGCGTACGAGAAGTGGCGCGGCGCCCTCCGGCTCCCCACCGTGCGGGGGCTGGTGGCCGGCCGGTCGCTGCTGTACCCGGCGGACGGCGACGTGGCCGCCGCCGTGGACACCGCCGCAGGACTGCTGTGAGGGCCGCATGAGCAACGAGTTGTACGTCCCCAGGGGCACCACCGCCGACCCGTACTACACACTCGACATCGACCCCAAGCTGGCCGGCTGGACCCACAGCAGCCTGCGGGTGGTCGAGCTGGGTGCGGGCGGTACGCACACCTTCACCACCGGGGACAGCGAGTGGATCGTGCTGCCCCTGCAAGGTGCTTGTACCGTGCAGGTGGTTGACGCGGTGTTCCAGCTGCTGGGCCGGGAGAGCGTCTTCGCCGGAGTCTCCGACTTCGCGTACGTCCCCCGTGACGCCCAGGCACAGATCACCTCCGGCGCGGGAGGCCGCTTCGCCCTGGCAGGAGCGAAGTGCGAGCGACGACTCCCCGCCCGCTACGGCCCCGCGCCGGAGGTCCCCGTCGAGGACCGCGGCAGCGGCACCTGCGCCCGCCGGGTGCGGGGCTTCGCCGCCGCCGACGCCTTCCCCTGCGACCGGCTCATCGCCGTCGAGGTGGTCACCCCCGGCGGCAACTGGTCCTCGTACCCGCCGCACAAGCACGACGAGGACCGGCCGGGCGAGGAGACGGAGCTGGAGGAGATCTACTACTTCGAGATCGACGGCCCGGACGGCTTCGGCTACCAGCGGGTGTCCCCGTCCCGCGGGGGCGGCGCCGAGGTGCTCGCCGAGGTCCGCACCGGCGACGTCGTCCTCGTCCCCGACGGCTGGCACGGGCCGTCCATCGCCCAGCCCGGCCACGACATGTACTACCTGAACGTCATGGCGGGCCCGGGACCGACCCGGGAGTGGCGGATCCGCTTCCACCCGGACCACCCGGAGGGCTACCGATGACCAGGCTGACCGTCGCACAGGCGCTTGTGCGCTTCCTCTCCGCGCAGTACACCGAGCGGGACGGGGTACGGCGACGCCTCATCGCCGCCACCTGGGGCATCTTCGGCCACGGCAACGTCGCCGGGATCGGCCAGGCGCTGGTCGAGTACGCGGACGCCATGCCGTACCTCCAGGGCCGCAACGAACAGGCCATGGTGCACGCGGCGGCCGGCTACGCCCGCCAGTCCAACCGCCTGTCCGCCCACGCGGTCACCACCTCCATCGGTCCGGGCGCGACCAACCTGGTCACCGGCGCCGCCCTGGCGACCGTCAACCACCTGCCGGTGCTGCTGCTGCCCGGCGACACCTTCGCCACCCGCCCCGCCGACCCGGTCCTGCAACAGCTCGAAGTGCCCTACGCGGGCGACGTGTCGGTCAACGACAGCCTGCGCCCGGTCTCCCGGTACTTCGACCGCGTCACCCGCCCCGAGGCGCTGATCCCGGCCGCGCTGCAGGCCGTGCGCGTGCTCACCGACCCGGTGGACACCGGCGCGGTCACCCTCGCGCTCCCGCAGGACGTGCAGGCCGAGGCGTACGACTGGCCGGAGGACTTCTTCGCCGAGCGCACCTGGGCGGTCCGCCGTCCCGGCGCCGATCCGGCCGAACTCGCCGAGGCCGTCCGCACGATCAGGGCCGCCCGGCGCCCGCTGCTGATCGCCGGCGGCGGCGTCCACCACAGCCGCGCCGAGGCCGCCCTCGCCGAGTTCGCCGAGGCCACCGGCATCCCGGTGGCCTCCACCCAGTCCGGCAAGGGCTCGCTGCGCCACGACCACCCGCAGGACGTCGGCGGCATCGGCCACACCGGCACCGCGACCGCCGACGCGCTCGCCCGCACCGCCGACCTGGTGATCGGCGTGGGCACCCGCTACACCGACTTCACCACCGCCTCCGGCACCCTCTTCGCCCACCCGGACGTCCGTTTCCTCAACCTCAACATCGCCGCGTACGACGGCCACAAGCTCGCCGGATCGCCGCTGATCGCGGACGCGCGCAGCGGTCTGGCGGAGCTGACCGAGGCGCTGGTGATGCACGGCCACCGGGTCGCGGACGCGTACGTCACCGGCTACACCGAGGACAAGGCCCGCTGGGAGCGGCGCGTCGACGCCGCCTACGCGGCCGCCGAGCCGGCCGGACGGCCGACGCAGCCGCAGGTGCTGGGCGCGCTGGACGCCCTGGTGGACGAGACGGACGTGATCGTCAACGCCGCCGGCTCGCTCCCCGGCGACCTGCACAAGCTGTGGCGGACCCGGTCCTGCGACCAGTACCACCTGGAGTACGGCTACTCCTGCATGGGCTACGAGATCCCCGCCGCGATCGGGGTCAAGCTCGCCGCCCCCGACCGCCCGGTGTGGGCCCTGGTCGGCGACGGCACCTACCTGATGCTGCCGACGGAGATCGTCACCGCCGTCCAGGAGGGCGTCGCGATCAAGGTGCTGCTGGTGCAGAACCACGGGTACGCGTCCATCGGCGGGCTCTCCGAGGCGACCGGCGCGGAGCGGTTCGGCACCGCCTACCGGCACCGCGCGGACGACGGCACGTTCACCGGCGCCCCGCTCCCGGTGGACCTGGCCGCCAACGCCGCGAGCCTCGGCATGCGGGTGCTGCGCGCCGGGACCGTCCGCGAGCTGCGCGCGGCGCTCGCCGAGGCGCGGGCCGCGGACACTCCCACATGTGTCTACGTCGAGACGGAAACGGCAGACACAGTGTCGGGCGCGCCCGGGGCACAGGCCTGGTGGGATGTACCCGTGGCCGAGACCGCGACCCGGCCGTCCGCGGTCAAGGCCCGTGAGCTGTACGAACGGCACGTCTCGACCCGACGCCGCCATCTGTGAAGGAGCAACCGGTCATGACGAAGATCGTCACCCACTGGATCGGCGGCAAGCCCGTCGACGGCGCGTCGGGCGCGTTCGGTCCGGTCACGGACCCGGCGACCGGCGCCGTCACGGCGAAGGTCGCGTTCGCGTCGGCCGACGAGGTGGACGCGGCGGTCGCGGCCGCGAAGGAGGCGTTCTCGGCCTGGGGCCGGTCCTCGCTGGCCGAGCGCACCTCGATCCTGTTCCGGTTCCGCGCCCTGCTGGACGCGCACCGCGACGAGATCGCCGATCTGATCACCGCCGAGCACGGCAAGGTGCACTCCGACGCCCTCGGCGAGGTGGCGCGCGGCCTGGAGATCGTCGACCTGGCCTGCGGCATCACCGTGCAGCTCAAGGGCGAGCTGTCGACGCAGGTGGCGAACCGCGTCGACGTGGCCGCGATCCGCCAGCCGCTCGGCGTGGTCGCCGGCATCACGCCGTTCAACTTCCCCGCCATGGTGCCGATGTGGATGTTCCCCCTCGCCATCGCCTGCGGCAACACCTTCGTGCTGAAGCCGAGCGAGAAGGACCCCTCGGCGTCCGTGCGGATCGCCGAACTGCTCGCCGAGGCCGGCCTGCCCGACGGCGTCTTCAACGTCGTGCACGGCGACAAGGCGGCCGTCGACCGCCTCCTGGAGCACCCCGACGTCAAGGCGGTGTCCTTCGTCGGCTCCACCCCGATCGCCCGCCACATCCACACCACGGCCGCCGCCCACGGCAAGCGCGTGCAGGCCCTCGGCGGCGCCAAGAACCACATGCTGGTCCTGCCGGACGCCGACCTGGACGCGGCGGCCGACGCGGCGGTCTCGGCGGCGTACGGCTCGGCCGGCGAGCGCTGCATGGCCGTCTCCGCCGTCGTGGCGGTCGGCGCGATCGGCGACGAACTGGTGGCGAAGATCCGCGAGCGCGCCGAGAAGATCAGGATCGGCCCCGGCAGCGACCCGGCCTCCGAGATGGGCCCGCTCATCACCAGGGCCCACCGCGACAAGGTCGCCTCCTACGTCGCGGGCGCGGCGGCCGAGGGCTGCGAGGTCGTGCTGGACGGCACCGGCCACACCGTCGCCGGCTACGAGGACGGCCACTGGATCGGCATCTCGCTGCTCGACAAGGTGCCGACCAGCGCCAGGGCCTACCAGGACGAGATCTTCGGCCCGGTGCTGTGCGTGCTGCGCGCGAAGACCTACGAGGACGGCCTGGCGCTGATCAACGCCTCCCCGTTCGGCAACGGCACCGCGATCTTCACCCGGGACGGCGGCGCCGCACGCCGCTTCCAGCTGGAGGTCGAGGCCGGCATGGTCGGCGTCAACGTGCCGATCCCGGTCCCCGTCGGCTACCACTCCTTCGGCGGCTGGAAGGACTCCCTCTTCGGCGCCCACCACGTCTACGGCAACGACGGCACGCACTTCTACACCCGTGGCAAGGTCGTCACCACCCGCTGGCCGGACCCGGCGGACGCCCCCGCGGGCGTCGACCTGGGCTTCCCGCGCAACCACTGAGCCGGCCCGCCGCGTACCGCGCTCGCGGTACGCGGCACGGCCCCGTACGCCTCAGGGATGGCGCCGGGTTCAGCCCGTGAGCTGTCCGGGGCCGACAGGTTCACCCGTACCGTGTGACGCATGGACTTTCGACTGCGCGGCCCGGACGGGCTGCTGCGGCGGCCGCGACGGCTGGCCGCCGCGGCGGCCGCCGTCGTCGTGCTCGCCGGGGCCGGCACGTGGACGGCCGTCGCCGACGACGACGCGCCCGCGGTGCGCCGCGCCGACCGGGTACTGAGCGTGGGCGACGGGGTGCGCCTCGACACCTCGTACTTCACCACCGCGGCCGCCGGCCGCCGACCCGCCGTCCTGCTGGCGCACGGCTTCGGCGGCAGCAAGGACGACGTACGGCAGCAGGCGCAGGACCTGGCCCGCGACGGCTACGCGGTGCTGACCTGGTCGGCGCGCGGCTTCGGCGAGTCCACCGGCCGGATCGGGCTGAACGACCCCGAGGGCGAGGTCGCCGACGTCTCCCGGCTGATCGACTGGCTGGCGCGGCAGCCGCAGGTCGAGCTGGACAGGTCCGGTGACCCCCGCGTGGGCATGACGGGCGGCTCGTACGGCGGCGCGGTCTCCCTGCTGGCCGCCGGACACGACGACCGCGTGGACGCCATCGCCCCGGCGATCACCTACTGGAACCTGGCCGACGCCCTCTTCCCCAACGGCGTCTTCAAGAAGCTCTGGGCGGGCGTCTTCGTCACCTCCGGCGGCGGCTGCGCCCACTTCGCACCGCAGGTGTGCGCCATGTACGAGCGGGTCGCCGAGTCCGGCACCCCGGACCCCGCGGCCCGCGAACTGCTCCAGGAGCGCTCGCCCTCGGCCGTCGGCGACCGCATCGACGTACCGACGCTGCTGGTGCAGGGTCAGTCGGACTCCCTGTTCCCGCTGGACCAGGCCGACGCCGCCGCACGGGCCATCCGCGCCAACGGCGCCCCGGTGGACGTCGACTGGATCGCCGGCGGCCATGACGGCGGCGACCTGGAGACGAGCCGGGTCCAGCAGCGCGTGACGGCCTGGTTCGACCGGTACCTCAAGGACGACAGGGCCGCCGACACCGGCCCCGCCTTCCGCGTCACCCGCACCGGCGGCGTCGACTCCACCGACGGCGAGGCCGTGCTGCGCGGCGCGAGCGCGGACACCTACCCCGGCCTGGCGAGCGGGCAGCGGTCGGTGGCCCTCACCGGACGCGAGCAGACCTTCGACAACCCGCCCGGCGCCGGCCCGCCCGCCGTCTCGGCCCTGCCCGGCCTCGGCGCCGGCGGCGGCCTCGCCCAGCTCTCCGCGCTCGGCGTCGGCATCTCCCTGGACTTCCCCGGCCAGCACGCCCGGTTCGAGTCGGCGCCGCTCGGCCAGGACCTGCGCGTCACCGGCTCCCCGACCGTCACCGTCCACGTGCGCTCCAGCAGCGCGGACGCCGTCCTGTTCGCCAAGGTGTACGACGTCGGCCCCGACGGCCGCTCCCAGGTGCTGCCCTCCCAGCTGGTGACGCCCGTGCGGGTCGAGGACGCCCGGGCCGGCAAGGACGTGACGCTCACCCTCCCCGCCATCGACTACGAGGTCGGCAAGGGCCACCGGCTGCGCCTGGTGCTCGCCTCCACCGACCTGGCGTACGCCTCCCCGGCCGCCCCGGCGACATACACCGTCTCCCTCAAGGGCGACCTGAGGGTGCCGACGGCGCCCGCGGTGACGGCGGCACCCGCGCCGCTGCCCGCCTGGGTGTGGTGGCTGCCGCTGACCGGCGCCGCGCTCGCCCTGGTGCTGCTGGCCTCGGCCCGCCGCCGGACCGCCACCCCGGCCCCCGACCCCGCGCTGTCCGAGGTCCCGCTCCAGATCACCGGCCTGAGCAAGCGGTACGCGAAGTCGGCGGACCGGTACGCGGTCCGGGACCTCTCCTTCCGGGTGGAGAAGGGCCAGGTGCTGGGCCTGCTGGGCCCCAACGGCGCGGGCAAGACGACCACCCTGCGCATGCTGATGGGCCTGATCGGGCCGGACGGCGGCGAGATCCGCGTCTTCGGCCACGCCGTCCGCCCCGGCGCGCCGGTGCTGTCCCGGGTCGGCGCCTTCGTGGAGGGCGCGGGCTTCCTGCCGCACCTGTCCGGCCGGGAGAACCTGGAGCTGTACTGGCGGGCGACCGGCCGCCCGGCCGAGGACGCCCACCTCGACGAGGCACTGCGGATCGCGGGTCTCGGTGACGCGCTCGCCCGCGCGGTGCGCACCTACTCGCAGGGCATGCGCCAGCGCCTCGCCATCGCACAGGCCATGCTCGGCCTGCCGGACCTGCTCATCCTCGACGAACCGACCAACGGCCTGGACCCGCCCCAGATCCGCGAGATGCGCGAGGTGATGATCCGGTACGCGGCCGCCGGCCGCACGGTGATCGTCTCCAGCCACCTCCTGTCCGAGGTCGAGCAGTCCTGCACGCATCTGGTGGTGATGGACCGGGGCCGGCTCGTGCAGGCGGGCCCGGTCGGCGAGATCGTCGGCTCCGGCGACACCTTCCTCGTCGGCACGGGCACCCCCGTGGAGGAGCCGGTCGTCGAGAAGATCGCCGCGCTGCCGGGCGTCGCCTCGGCCGTCGTCACCGGCGACGGGCTGCTGGTCCGGCTGGACGCCGGCGGCAGCGCCGCCCGCCTGGTCGCCGAACTGGTCCGGCTGGAGGTGCCGGTCGCCTCGGTCGGCCCGCACCGCCGCCTGGAGGACGCCTTCCTCACCCTGATCGGAGGACCCGCATGAGCGGCAGCACGCTCACCGACCGCACGGCCGGCCACGAGACCGCGTCCGGCTACCGGGCGGGCCGCACCCTGCCCCTGTGGGTGGAGCTGGTCCGCCAGCTCAAGCGGCGCCGCACCCTGGTCATGTTCGGCATCCTCGCCGTGCTGCCCTTCGTCCTGGTCGCCGCCTTCGCGATCGGCGGCGAGCCGGACGGAGGCGGCGAGCGGGTCTCGCTGATGGACGCGGCCACCGCCTCGGCGGCCAACTTCGCCGCGGTGAACCTGTTCGTCTCGGCCGGCTTCCTGCTGGTCGTCCCGGTCGCCCTGTTCTGCGGCGACACCGTCGCCTCCGAGGCGAGCTGGTCCTCGCTGCGCTATCTGCTGGCCGCGCCGGTGCCCCGGGCGAGGCTGCTGTGGTCCAAGCTCGCCGTGGGGCTCGGCCTCAGCCTGGCCGCCATGGTGCTGCTGCCCCTGGTCGCGCTGGCCGTCGGCGTCGCCGCCTACGGCTGGGGCCCGCTCCAGATCCCCACCGGCGGCGCGCTCGACGCGGGCACGGCGGCACAGCGGCTGCTGGTGGTCGTGGCGTACGTCTTCGTCGCCCAGCTGGTCACCGCCGGACTGGCGTTCTGGCTGTCGACGCGGACGGACGCGCCGCTCGGCGCGGTCGGCGGCGCGGTCGGCCTGACCATCGTCGGCAACGTCCTCGACGCGGTCACCGCCCTCGGCGACTGGCGGCACTTCCTGCCCGCACACTGGCAGTTCGCCTGGGCGGACGCCCTCCAGGCCGAACCGCAGTGGTCCGGCATGATCCAGGGCACCGCGATCTCCGTGACGTACGCCCTGGTGCTGTTCGCCCTGGCCTTCCGGGGTTTCGCCCGCAAGGACATCGTGTCGTAGGTCTCGGGAGGATCACCCGCCGGTCTCGGCGGGGATCACCGCCGAGACCGGCGAGCCCGCTCCGTGGCCGCTTCGAGACGCAAGCGCAACGCTTCGTCACGCACGTTCCCGCCCCGTGTGCCGTCACAGTCACTGACGTCGACGTCCGACGGCACGTCAACCGACACAGGGGGCACGCGAGATGACGAGGTACCGGACACGGCGGCTCGCCGGGGCGCTGCTGGCACTCACCACGGCGGGCGGCCTGCTCCTGACCGGATGCTCCGGCAGCGGCACGGGCGGGGGCAGCCGCGCGGACAGCGCGGAACAGGCCGAGGGCTTCCCGGCCCCGGCCCCGCCCGCCATCGAGTCGGGGGAGGCGGGCGACGAGCAGCGGCGCGACGGCACGTTCGCGCCGGAGCCCGACCACCTCTCCACCTTCGCGCTCGACGTGGACACCGCCTCGTACGGCTACGCCCGCCGCACCCTGGCCGCGGGCGGGCGGCCGCATCCGTCGACGATCCGCCCGGAGGAGTTCGTCAACAGCTTCCGCCAGGACTACGAACGCCCCGACGGCAACGGCTTCTCGGTGACCGTCGACGGCGCCCGCACCAGCGCGCGGGACTGGTCCCTGGTCCGGGTCGGACTCGCCACCCGGCCCGCCGAGGACGAGGGCGAACGCCCGCCCGCCGCCCTCACCTTCGTCCTCGACGTCTCCGGTTCGATGAGCGAGCCCGGCCGGCTGGACCTGGCCAAGGAGTCCCTCGGCGTGCTGACCGACCGGCTGCGCGACGACGACTCGGTCGCGCTGGTCGCCTTCAGCGACGAGGCGGAGACGGTCCTGCCGATGACCCGGCTCGGCGGCCACCGCGGCCGCATCCACGACGCCGTCGCCGGCCTGGAGGTCCAGCAGTCCACCAACCTCGGGGCGGGCGTGCGGACCGGTTACGCGACGGCCGTCGAGGGCCTGCGCGAGGGCGCCACCAACCGGGTCGTCCTGGTCTCCGACGCCCTCGCCAACACCGGCGAGACGGACGCCGACACGATCCTGGAGGACATCGCCGGTGCCCGCCGGGAACACGGCATCACCCTGTTCGGGGTGGGCGTCGGCAGCGACTACGGCGACGAGCTGATGGAACGCCTCGCCGACCGGGGCGACGGCCACACGACCTACGTCTCGACCCTCGCGGAGGCCCGCGAGGTCTTCTGCGAGCAGCTCCCGCGCCATGTCGACCTCACCGCCCGCGACGCCAAGGCGCAGGTCGCCTTCGACCCGGCGACGGTCGACCGGTTCCGCCTGATCGGCTACGAGAACCGCGAGGTCGCCGACGAGGACTTCCGTGACGACCGCGTCGACGGCGGCGAGGTCGGCCCCGGCCACACGGTCACCGCCCTGTACGCCGTCCGCACCCGGCCCGGTGCCGGCGGCCACCTCGCCACGGCCACCGTCCGCTGGCTCGACCCCCGCACCCGCGCCCCGCACGAGGAGTCGGGCCGGCTGGAGACGGCGGCCCTGGACGACTCCGTGCGCGGCGCCTCCCCCCGCTTCCAGGTCACGGCGGTGGCCGCCTACTTCGCCGACGCCCTGCGCCGCGAGGACCCCCGCTTCACCCCGCTGCCCGGCGCCCCGGGCCTGAGCGCCCTCGCCGGACACGCGCGCGACCTGGCGCGGCGGACGGAGGACGAGGCGGTGGAACGGCTGGCGACCGCCGTCGACCAGGCCCGCGGCATCGCCTCCTGACGCCCGGCGCGTCCGGCGCGGCGCGCGGGGCACGGGGCAGGGCGGGTCCGGGCCCGCCCCAGTGACCTTCTCCGGCTTCGTCGCCGCCCAGGTCACCCTCGGGCACGGCAGGCGAAAGGGCGGGTGGCCGGAGACTCCGGCCACCCGCCCCCGCTACGACGTCACTCGCCGTTGGCCGACAGGACCGACACGTCCTCCAGCAGGTGGGCCAGCGCACCGTCGCGCTTGGCGTTGGTGGAGTTCTCGGCGCACTGCTGCTGCGTGTGGTCCGACAGGATCGGGATGTCCTGGACCGGCACGCCGATCAGGGCGCCGGCACCGACGGGCAGGTCGTTCACGGCGATGCACGGCTTGTTGAAGGAGCCCTGGATCAACGCCATCTGCGGGCTCATGTTCCCGTGGGTGGACGAGTTGCCGTAGCTCTGCAGCGCACCGATGCCGTTCGCGGAGTTCGGCCCGCTGTCGTCACCGACCGCCAGGGCCTGCGGGGCCGCGGCAGCGGAGGCACCCATGACGGAAGCGGCGATCGCGGCGGTGGCAATAACCTTCTTGATCACTGGCCAGTCCTTTCTGAGGAAACCCCGTCCACCGGAGCGTTCTGGTCAACTCCACGGCCCCTGCGCGGTTTCTCCCGATCACTCTGTCGGCCGACACCCGAGCTCTTCGTGTGGTCATGAGTTCTGGTGATTGTCGGACTTTCAGGCGCGGCGTCGGGCCAACCGGGTGAACGTCCGCAACCAATCATCCGGGGCCTGGTTGATGAGGCCGTAGGACACGCGTCGCAACTAGGAAAGGAACGCGAAGTGCTCAAGAAGGCAATGGTCGCCGGGGCGGTCGCCGCTTCCGTCATCGGTATGTCGGTGGCGGCTGCTCCCCAGGTGCTTGCCGTCGGGGACGACTCCGGGCCGTCCGTGGCCAACGGCAACGGCACGTCGTCGTCGTTCGGCAACTCGGCGACCAAGGGCAACATGAGCCCCCAGCTCTCGCTGGTCGACGGGACGCTCAACAAGCCGTGCCTCGCCGTGCAGGACGTCCCGGTCGGTGTCGCCGCCCTCATCGGTGTGGCGGTCCAGGACGTTCCGGTCCTGTCCGACCACACGCAGCAGCAGTGCGCGGACAACTCCACCAACGCCAAGCGCGACGGTGCGCTGAACCACATTCTGGAGGACCTGTCGGTCCTGTCGGCGAACGGCGACTGAACAGAGTCCCTCGCGCAGTCCGGGCGGTCCGCTGATTCTCCTGCGGGCCGCCCGGCGGCGTACGGCAGACACTTGTTTGCCGAGCGATCGAGTGAATTCCTCGGTGTTGCACGTTCCGTGGTTTCTCCGGCTGTCAATTTCTTGTGTGCAGGCTGCAGGTCATGGTGCGAGCCGTACAAGCTGTGCTCGCTCGGTCTCGGCCGTCCACAAGGCATGACCGCAGAGAAGGGAAGATTCATGAAGAAGAGCGCTGCTGTCGTCGCGGGCGCGATCATGGCTCTCGGCATGGCCACCCCGGCCCTCGCCGACTCCGGCGCCGACGGTGCCGCCGTCGGTTCGCCGGGTGTGCTGTCGGGCAACGTGGTCCAGGTGCCCGTGCACGTTCCGATCAACGTGTGCGGCAACTCCATCAACGTGATCGGGCTGGTGAACCCGGCGTTCGCCAACCAGTGCAAGAACGACTGACGGTGTAACGCACCAGCCGCACGGCTGCGCCACGGCCGGCCTTGGACGACTCCGTTCTTCTCCGAGGTCGGCCTTCCCCTTCCACCTCTGCGAGCAGGAAGACAACGAGATTGCGACAGACCCTGGGCAAGGGAGTGGTCGCGGCGGCCGCCGCGACGAGCATGCTGTGGCTGTGCGGCGGCGCCGCCCTCGCCGACTCCACGGCGAGCGGGGCGACCAAGGAGTCGCCCGGCGTGTCGTCGGGCAGCACCGCCGAGGTCCCGGTCGGCGTGCCGGTCAACGCCTGCGGCGACACCGTCGACGGAGCCGCAGGCCTGAACGCCGCCTTCGGCGACACCTGCGTCGAGGAGGATGACTCGTCCAGGCACCTCGGCGGCCTCCACCGCGGCGGCTCCCCCGAGGACACGCCCGCGGACGACGCGGGCGCCGGGGACCGGGCCGAGCCCGGCACCGACGTGAGCACCGGCCACCCGCAGGAGACGGTCCCGGACGGCGGCACCGGCATGTCGCACACGCAGGGCGACGCCGCGCCGGACAGCGGCACGGGCCCGTCCCCCACGCGCGGCGACGACGCGTCCGGCGACCCCGCGGGCACCCCCGCCGCCGGTGACGTCACAGGTGGCTACGGGGACGACCACGGCGACGACCGTGCCCCCGGCCACGGGGACGGAACGGACGTCGGCTACGGGACCGGTTACGGTGACGACGGCGCGCCCGGCCACGGGGACGGAACGGACGTCGGCTACGGGACCGGTTACGGTGACGACGGC
>NZ_JBHMCY010000006.1:161850-162029 GCF_042430725.1 Streptomyces cinereospinus
GGCGCGCCCGGCCACGGGGACGGAACGGACGTCGGCTACGGGACCGGCTACGGCGACGACGGCGGGTACGGCGACGAGGGCGGCTACGGGGACAAGCCGACCCCCACCCCCACGACCCCGCCCACGACGACCCCGCCGCCGACGACTCCGCCCACGACGCGCCCGCCGACGACCCCGCC
>NZ_JBHMCY010000007.1:0-103882 GCF_042430725.1 Streptomyces cinereospinus
GTGCGGGCACCGGCGGGGCGGAGACGGGCGGGGCCGGGACGACCGGGTCGTGCGAGGGCGGCGGCGGCACGGCGGGCGGGCGGCCGGGTCCGCGCCCCGCGCCGGACGCGTGGGTGGCGGCGGGGCGGCCGCCGCGGCGGGACTCGATCAGGCCGACGGCCTTCTCCGGCAGCCACGCCGAGGCCGTACCGCTGTCGTCGGAGCCGGAGCCGAACAGGTGCGGGGCGAGCTGGGCCTGGAGGTCGGCCGGGGTGGGGCGGGCCGTGGGGTCCATCTGCATGCAGGACTCGATCAGCGGGCGCAGCTCGTCGGGCAGGCCGTCGAGGTCGGGGCCCTCGCGGAGCAGCATGAAGACCGTCTCGACCGGGTTGGCGCCGTGGAAGGGCGGGTGGCCGGTGGCGGCGAAGACGAGCGTGGAGCCGAGCGAGAAGACGTCGCTGGCGCCGGTGACGGAGCGCGAGTCCTTCGCCTGCTCGGGCGACATGTAGGCGGGGGTGCCGACGGCCACGTTGGTCATGGTCAGACGGGTGTTCGAGACGCCGGAGGCGATGCCGAAGTCGATCACCCGCGGGCCGTCCTCGACCACCAGCACGTTCGAGGGCTTGAGGTCACGGTGGACCAGCCCGGCCCCGTGGATCGACTGGAGCGCCTCGGCGACGCCCGCGGCCAGCCAGCGCACCGCCTGGGCCGGGAGCGGCCCGCAGTCGTTCACTATCTCCTCCAGGGAGGGCGCGGGGACGTACGCGGTCGCCAGCCACGGCACGGCGGCGCGCGGGTCGGCGTCGACCACGGCCGCCGTGTAGAAGCCGGAGACCGCGCGGGCCGCCTCGACCTCGCGCGTGAAGCGGACGCGGAACAACTGGTCCTCGGCGAGCTCCGTGCGCACGGTCTTGATCGCCACCCGCCGTCCGGACGCCGAGCGCGCGAGATAGACCAGCCCCATGCCGCCGGCGCCCAGCCGCCCCAGCACCTCGAACGGCCCGATCCGCCGCGGATCGTGCTGCGTCAGCTGATCCACCACTTGCCTGCCACCTCCCCGTACGGGCCGCGTCACCCACATATGTGCGCGACCCCGTGCAGCGTCTCACCACCGCACCGCCGTGGCGGCACGCACCCCGATTCTTCCTGTCCCGGCCACAGGTTGCGAACCAGCCGACATTGCGGATGTCTCTGTACATACTCGGGCAACGGGTGGCGCACCGACGGGCCGGCGGCGCGGCCCGGGCCGCCCGGCCGGCGGCGGCTCAGCGCTGCAGCACCGCGAACGACGCCCCCTGGTCGTCCACCGCCACCCCCACCGTGCCGTACGAGGTGTCGAAAGGTCCCGCCTGGATCCGGCCGCCCAGCCGGGTCACCTCGCCGAGCGCGGCCGCGCAGTCCACCACGCCGAAATGAACGAGGAAGTGCGGCGGCATCAGGGCCGGGAAGACCGTGGTGACGGGGGCGCGGCCGACGTCGGGCTCGGCGTCCGGCCCGAACAGGGCGTCGTGGAAGAGGCCGCCGTAGAAGGTGTTCGCGGTGGCCGTGTCCCGCGCGTACAGCTCGGCCCAGACGAAGGCGCCGGGCGCGTGCCGCAGGCCGAAGCCCGCGTGGGTCCCCGGCTGCCACAGGCCGAACACGGCGCCCTCGGGGTCGGTGGCCAGCGCGGTGACGCCCAGCTCGCCGACCGGCACCGGCGCGGTGACCACCTGGCCGCCGGCCGCCCGGATCCGCACGGTGAGCGCCCGGGCGTCCGGGGTGGCGAAGTACACCGTCCAGACCGTGGGCAGCCGGCCGTCCGTCTTCTGCGCGAGCGCGGCGACGGACCGCCCCTCTCGGTACGCCCACACGGTCCCGCCGTGCGACGGCCGGAAGGACCACCCGAAGAGTTCACCGTAGAACCGCTCGCCCGCCGCCACGTCGGCGAGCTGCGCGTCCACCCAGCACGGGACGCCCTCGGTGTACGCCGCTTCGCGAGCAGATGTGCTGTTTTCGGCCATGTCGCCAAAGTAACGGTGCCACGGACGCCCCGCTCACCGGCCACACCATGCCCCGATCCCCCGCGCACCCCATTTGCAGTCGGCCGAATCGCGCTCCCATCACCCCTCGGTAAGCTGACGGCATGACAGGACAAGTGCGTACCGTCGACGGCCGCGTGGCCGGCCGGCGCGGGCAGGCGACGCGGCAGAAGCTGCTCGACTGCCTCGGTGAGATGCTCAGCTCCTCGCCCTACCGGGACGTCAAGGTCATCGATGTCGCCCGGCGGGCGGGCACTTCGCCCGCGACCTTCTACCAGTACTTTCCGGACGTCGAGGGCGCCGTCCTGGAGATCGCCGAGCAAATGGCCGCCGAGGGCGCCGGTTTGGCGGAACTGCTCGAAGGACGCTCCTGGGCCGGCAAGGCCGGCTGGCAGACCGCCCAGGAACTCGTCGACGGCTTCCTGGAGTTCTGGCGCCGCAACGACGCCATCCTGCGCGTCGTGGACCTCGGTGCCGCCGAGGGCGACAAGCGGTTCTACAAGATCCGTATGAAGATCCTGAACGCGGTGAACAGCCCCCTGGTGGACGTCGTCACCGAACTCCAGTCCAAGGGCCGCGTCGACAAGGACGTGAACCCGGCGGCGATCGCCGGCGCGCTGGTCACGATGCTCGCGGCGGTGGCCTCGCACCAGAAGGGCTTCACCAGCTGGGGCGTCAAGCAGGCCGAGCTCAAGCCGAACCTGGCCGTCCTGGTCCATCTGGGCATCACCGGGAAGAAGCCGTCCAAGTAGCCGCGGCTCCCCCCTTCTTCCTCCCCGCACGCGTCAAGTCCTGTCATACGGCCGGTGCCTCACCGGTGAACCGCCGCCCGCCGCGCGTCACGCCGGCAGCGGCCGGTCCTTGACCACGTGCTTCATCACCAGCGTGGAGGTCAGGCGCTGCACCCCCGGCAGCGTCGCCAGCCGTTCGTCGTAGAGCCGCTGGAACGCGGCGAGGTCCGCGGTGGCCACCCGCAGCAGATAGTCCGGCTCCCCGAACAGCCGCTGGGCGTCCAGGACGTGCTCCACCTCGCTGACCGCCTTCTCGAACTCGGCGACCGTGTCCCGGTCCTCCTGCCGCATGGACACGAAGACCAGCGCCTCGAAGGTCAGCCCCACGGCCCCCGGATCGACCACGGCCCGGTAACCGCTGATCGCCCCGGACCGCTCCAGCTCGCGCAGCCGGCGATGACACGGCGAGACGCTCAGCCGCACCCGCGCGGCCAGCTCGGTCACGGTCAGCCGCCCGTCCTGCTGTAGCTCGGCAAGAATCTTCCGGTCCATGTCGTCCATGGGGAAGATTCTTCCCGAGAAAGCGGCATCGCGGGGAAAGTTTGCAAACACTTTCGGGCATGTCCCGCCTAACCTCGCCGGCATGGACTCCGCCACCCTGCTCTCCTTCCTTGCCCTCGACCTGCTACTGGTCTGCGTACCGGGCGCGGACTGGGCTTACGTGATCTCGGCCGGGCTGCGCGACCTCTCGCCGGTACCGGCGGTGGCGGGCCTGGTCGGCGGCTACGCGCTGCACACCCTGCTCGCGGCGGCGGGCCTCGCGGTCCTGGTGGCCGGGTCCCCGGCCCTGCTCACGGCCCTGACGGTGGCCGGGTCGGCGTACCTGGTGCGGCTGGGGTGGGGCGTGCTGCGGCGCCCGGCCGCGCCGGAGGCCGGCGGCGCCCCGGCCCGTGGCGGCCGGGTCTTCCTGCGCGGCGCGACGATCAGCGGCCTGAACCCCAAAGGGCTGCTGCTCTACCTCTCCGTCCTGCCCCAGTTCCTCGCCCCGGGCGACGGGCACCCGCCGGTCCCGGCCCAGACCGCCGTCCTCGGGCTGCTGCACATGGCCTGCTGCGCCGTGGTCTACCTCGGGGTCGGGCTCGCGGCCCGCGCGGTGCTCGGGGCGCGCCCGGCGGCGGCCCGGGCGGTGGCCCGCACGTCGGGCGCGGCGATGCTGGGGATCGGGGCCTTCCTCCTGATGCAGCGGCTGGCCACGCTGTAGCGGCCACGGCCGCACGCGCCCGGCCGGCCGGTGGAACACCGGCCGGCCGGGCGGCGTTGAACACGGAAAGGCCGTTCGACGACGACGTCGCTGAGGAGATCCCGTCATGGCACTGACCCGCGCAGAGCGTGAACAGTTCCTGGCCGAACCGCACACCGCCGCGCTCGCGGTGGCCGAGGAGGGCAGGGCCCCGCTCAGCGTGCCGATCTGGTACCAGTACGAGCCCGGCGGCGACGCGTGGATCATGACCGGCGCGGGCTCGCGCAAGCACCGGCTGATCAGCGCGGCCGGCCGGTTCACGCTGCTGGTCGACCGGCTGGAGCCCACTGTCCGCTATGTGTCGGTCGAGGGACCGGTGGTGGACACCGTCCCCGCCACCGTGGAGCGGCTGCGCGAGCTCTCGGCGCGCTATCTGCCGGCCGAGAAGGTCGAGGAGTACGTCGACTTCTCCTGGAAGAACCACGGCGAGATGCTGATCATCCGGATGCGGCCGGAGCACTGGGTCTCCTCGGACCTGGGGACCGTGTAGCCCGCCGCGCGCCCCGCCGCGTCCCCCGGGGACCGTGCGCGCCCGCGATACTCGACGGCATGGAACCGGATCTCCACGAGCTGCTGAAGTCGCTGCGGGTGTGGGACCCGCAGGTCACGACGCTGCCGCCGTTCGACCCCGACGCCGCACCCGCCGCTCCGCTGCCCCTGTTCACCGCCTGGTTCGCGCAGGCGGTGGCGGCCGGGCAGCCGGAGCCGCACACCATGTCGCTGGCCACGTCCGACGCGTCGGGCCTGCCCGACGTGCGCACGGTGATGCTGCACGGCGCCGGGCCCGGCGGCTGGACCTTCGCGACGCACGCCACCAGCCGCAAGGGGCGGCAGCTCGCCGCCCGGCCGTACGCCGCCCTGGGGCTGTACTGGTACGTCCAGGGCCGTCAGATCCGGCTGCGCGGTCCGGTGACGACCGCCCCGCCCGCCGAGAGCCTGGCCGATCTGCACGCCCGCTCGACCGGCGCGCTGGCCGCCGCGCTGACCGGGCGGCAGAGCGAGCCGCTGGCGTCCCTGGAGGAGCTGGCGCGGGCGTCCGGGACGGCGTGGGACCGGGCCCGGGAGGACCCCGGCGCCCCGTCCCCGACCTGGACGCTGTATCACCTGGCCCCGGACGAGGTCGAGTTCTTCCAGGGGGACGAGCGGCGGCGGCACGTGCGGCTGCGCTACGTCAGGAACGGTGCCGGCTGGATCCGGCAGCTGCTCTGGCCCTGACCGGCTTCAGGTGAGTTCCACCGGCGGGTCCGTGGCCAGGCGGCCGTGCAGGTGGACGTCCCGGAAGGCGTCCTGGCGGCCCGCCTCCCACATGGCGCCGCGCAGCGTCCCCTCGGCCGGGAAGCCGCAGCGGACGGCTATGCGGCAGGAGGCGTCGTGGCCCGCGGCGTGGCCCAGTTCCAGGCGGTGCAGGCCCAGGTCGGTCAGGGCCCAGCGGGCGGCGAGGTCCAGGGCTCGGGTGGCGGCGCGCCGGCCGCGTGCCTCGGGGAGGATCCAGTAGCCGACGCGGGCGAGGCGGAAGACGTGGTCGATCTCGTTGACCCCGACGTGCCCCAGGGTCGCGCCCGTCGCCGCGTCGGTGACGCGGAAGGACGCGCTGGTGCCGTTCGCCGTGCTGTCGGCCTTGCCGCGCAGCGAGGCGCGGGCGGAGTCGAGGTCCGTGACCGGGCTGAGGGGCGTGTTCCAGCGCCGGAAGTCCGGGTCGGACAGGCCGCGCAGCCAGGCCTCGGCGTCCGCGTCGGAAGCCGGGTCCCAGCCGCACAGCCGCAGTCCGTGACCGTGCAGCTCGGGGTGGGGGTGGGAGAGGGACCGCGAGTTCATGAGTGCCATCGCCCCATTGAACGCCCTCGGCCCATGGAACGCCCTCGGCCGCGGCGTTCCACCGCCGGTCCGGCCGGACCGGCGCGAGGCGACGGCGTGGACCACGTCTCCCCCCGGGACGAGGGCCACGGCGCGAACACCGACGCGGGCGACTCCATCGCGGGGATCACGAGGATCACGAGGATCACGGGGATCACGAGGATCGCGGGGATCGCGGGGATCGCGGGGATCGCGGGGATCGCGGGGATCGCAGGGATCGCGGGGATCACGGGGATCACGGGATCGCGGGGGTCGCGCGGGGTGACGGGCAAGGGGAAGCCGGCCGGCCGGAAGTGACACGGCGGGCGGGGTGCACCGGGACGCCGTGCCCGGCACCTCCCCCGCCTCCAGGGATCGGGCACAACCGGTCGCCCCGCGCCACAGCCCCCGCCCACTCCGTCCCCACCCGTGATCGATCCGCAACCAATTCCGGTCTTGACCGAGACCCATCAACCCGGCAGGTGATTACGCTCCGTACCATGCCCGACTCCACAGCGCCCCCCAACGCAGAGGAACCGCAGGCCGCACCGCCGACGGCGACGAGGTCGCGGACCGTGCGGCCGGACGCCGGGACCGCGCCGACCGCGCACCCCGGCGCCGGGCCGGCCCCCCGGCGGCCGGGCGGCCGCGCCGCCCGGCCGGGCACCGTCGACCGCCCCGTCTACGTCATCGGCGGCGGACCCGGCGGACTCGCCGCCGCCCACGCCCTGCGGGCCCGCGGGATCCGGGCCGTGGTCCTGGAGAGGTCCGACCGCGTCGGGGCCTCCTGGCGGCGGCACTACGACCGGCTGCGCCTGCACACCACCCGGCGCCTGTCCGCCCTGCCGGGACTGCCGATGCCGCGCCGGTTCGGGCGGTGGGTGTCCCGCGACGACCTCGTGCGCTACCTGGAGAAGTACGCCGAGCACCACGAGCTGGAGATCGTCACCGGCGTCGAGGTCTCCCGGATCGAGCGCGCGCCCGACGGCACCGGCTGGCTGCTGCACGCCACCGGCGGCCGCCGGCTGACCGGCGGCGCGGTCGTCGTCGCCACCGGCCACAACCACACCCCGCGCATCCCGGACTGGCCCGGCCGCGACACCTACACGGGCGAGTTCCTGCACGCCGGCGCCTACCGCGACCCCGCGCCCTACGCCGGCCGGGACGTGCTGGTCGTCGGCGCGGGCAACACCGGCGCCGAGATCGCCGTCGACCTCGCCGAGGGCGGGGCGGCCCGGGTACGGCTCGCGGTGCGCACCGCGCCGCACATCGTCCGCCGCTCCACCGCCGGCTGGGCCGCCCAGTACACCGGCGTCCTGGTCCGCCGCCTCCCGGTCGGCCTGGTCGACCGGCTCGCCCGGCCGCTGGCCCGGCTCAGCGTGCCCGACCTCTCCGCGCACGGCCTGCCCCGCCCGGACACCGGCCTGTACAGCAGGGTCACCGAGGGCGCGATCCCGGTTCAGGACGTCGGCCTCGTCGACGCGGTCCGCACCGGCCGGGTGGAGATCACGGCCGCCGTGGACTCCTTCGACGGCGACCGGGTGGTCCTCGCCGACGGCGCCCGCATCGACCCCGACGCGGTCATCGCGGCCACCGGCTACGTCCGCGCCCTCGAACCCCTCCTCAGCCACTTGGACGTCCTCGACCCGCGCGGCAGACCCGTCAGCCATGGGGCCCGCGCCCCGAAGAACGCCCCCGACCTGTACTTCACCGGCTTCACCAACCCCATCAGCGGCATGCTCCGCGAACTGGCCCGCGACGCGGAGCGGATCGCCAGGGCGGTCGCCCGCCGCAGCGCCGACCGGGTCTCCCGCATCCCCGGCTGAACCACGGACCGCCACCCGGCACCCGCCCGGGACACCTCTCGGGATGTCCCGGGCGGCCATCTCCAGCGGGGTCACCGTCTTCCGGCGGATCACCAGCGCCATCGGCGCGGCCGCCGCGCACAGCGCCCCGGAGGCGTACCAGACGACGTCGTACGAGCCGAACGCGTCCCGGGCGACGCCGTCCAGGAAGGCCACCGCGGCCGCCCCGACCTGGTGCGAGGCCGGCACCCGGCCGAACACGATCGCGCTGTCCGCCCCGCACTGCTCGCGGCACGGCGCCATCGTGGGCGGCACGGTGGCGACCCCGGTCGGGCCGAAGGCGACGGGCGAGAGCGTCAGCGCGATCGCCGAGGCGCTCGGGATCTCCGGTGCCACTCTCCGCACCGCCACCTCGGAGAGGGCGCCCGGGACAGGCGGCCAGGCACGCGGTCAGGCCGCCAGGGCGCGGACAAGCATCGTGCCCGGCTCACCCAGCAGCGCGTCGAGCGCGCCCGGCACTTGCTGGAGTCCACCGCCCTCTCCGTCGACCAGGTCGCCCACGACGCGGGGTTCGGCACGGCCCAGTCGATGCGGCAGCACCTCCAGGCCGCGCTCGGGGTGGCCCCCACGGCGTACCGGCGGACGTTGCGGACCGGGGGCGGGGACGCGGCCGTGCCCGTCCGGGCGTGAACGCCGTCCACGGGGGTGGATACTGGTGGGCTCGCGTATTCGACTGTCGCGGATTCCTCGAGGACCTCAGTCCAACGGTGACTGGTTGTAATCGTCAGCGGCGCATCGGCTCCAGGTCCGCCGGTCTCCCTGAGAAGGCGGCTGGTGGTCTTGTCGTGGTAGCCGAGGGCGTCCGCGACGACGGAAGCGAGCAATCCCAGGAGTCGCTGTCGGATGGCAGCACCGCGGACGGCAGCGACCGGAACACCGATCTCGCCAAGTAGCGCGGACAGGCGGTCGGAACGAGTCGGCCGACCGACCCGTCGGCCGGGGAAGAGCCAGCGGGATGCCCGGCAACACGCGGTAGATGGAGCCGCGGTGAACCAGCTGCGGGCGGACGGCTGCGACGTCCGCGACGAGGACGTGCCCGCCCTCACCGTTTGTGCGGCACCACATCAACATGCTCGGCCGGTACTCCTTCCAACCGCCTGATCCGCCCGGCGGGCTGCGATCCCTGCGCGACCCGGGCGCTCCTGACGAGGAATGACCGTGTGGACGTCGCTACGGCCTGCTAACGTCTCCGGCATGAAGCGCGCTGCTATGACGACGACGCCGGAGAGTGTCCCGGCGCGCTGACAGATGTCTTGGTCCGAAGCCCCGGGGCGAGTGCCCCGGGGCTTCGCCTTGCGGTCACTCGCCCGATGTCCGCGAGGAGACCGCCATGAATGACCACCGCAAGCTCGGCCGTGAACTGGGCCTGTTCGACACCGACCCGCTCATCGGCGCCGGCCTGCCGTACTGGCTGCCCGATGGCGCGACCGTACGCCACACCCTGGAGGAGTACATCCGTGCCGCTGAGCGGCGAGCCGGGTACCGCCACGTGTACTCACCGGTCCTCGGCAAGCGGGAACTGTACGAGATCTCCGGACACTGGGCGCACTACAGGGACGACATGTTCCCCCCGATGGACCTCGGCGGTGAGCAGGTCGTCCTGCGGCCGAGTCTGTGCCCTCATCACGCGGTGATCTACCGCTCCCGCTCCCGCAGCTACCGCGAACTGCCCCTGCGCATGGCCGAGCTGGGAGGCATGTACCGCTCCGAACTCTCGGGCGTCCTCGGCGGGCTGACCCGGGTGCGGGCCATCCAGCTCAACGACGCGCACATCTTCTGCACCCTGGACCAGGTCGCCGAGGAGGCGCAGGCGGCGCTGGAGATGATCCGCCGGGCGTACGAGGCACTCGGCATCACCCCGGCCCGCTACCGGCTCTCCCTCCCGGGCCCCGGCGGCAAGTACGTCGCCGCACCCGAGAAGTGGCAACGGTCCACCGCCCTGCTGACTGATGTCCTCGACCGCTCCGGCCTGCCCTACGAGGCAGCCGAGGGAGAGGCCGCGTTCTACGGCCCCAAAATCGATGTTCAGTTCACCGACGGCGTCGGCCGGGAGTCCACCCTGTCCACCGTCCAGGTCGACTTCCACCAGCCCGAGCAGTTCGACCTGCACTACATCGGCGCGGACGGCGCCAAGCACCGCCCGGTCATGGTCCACCGCAGCATTATCGGCAGTGTGGAGCGAGCCGTCGCCCATCTCATCGAACAGCACGGCGGTGCCTTCCCCGCCTGGCTCGCCCCCACTCAGCTGCTGATCCTCCCGATCTCCGACACCGAAAGGCCGATCGCCGCGGCCCTCGCGCAACGCTGCACGCGTCTCGGACTGCGTGCCGCGATCGCGGGACCGGACCGCGGCAGCCTGGGTGCCCGCATCCGAGCGGCCCGCCTGGTTCCCTACCAAGCCGTCATCGGCGCCAAGGAGGCCGCTGACGATCACGTCGCACTGCGCTTGCGTGACGGACGCCGACTCGACCCGCAGCCGGTCAGTGACGTACTGACCCGCATCAGTGCTCTCGTCGGGGCCCACAGCACCGTCCTGTGGGCCGACGCCACCTCATAGCAGCGTCGCGATCGGCGCCTGCTGTCGCCCGGCGCGAGGAGGCTGGTGATCTCCGCGATGGCCTCAGGGGACAAACGAGGCCGAAGCCGCACTGTGGTTACTCTGCGGAGCGATCAGTTGTGATCACGCGGTGCGGGGGCGCTGTGCGGGCTGGTGCAGTGCGGGCCTCGTGCTCCTCTGTCCGTGACCGCGTGGTGAGCCGCCGTCGCAGGGGGTGGAAGCGGACGGGGACCTCGTGCTGAGACGGCGCGAACCGTGGCCAGTTCCGCGCCGTCCATGCTCTGCGTCAGCCCTCCGTCAGGCCTCGGAGGAGAGGTGCACATCGGGGATGGAGTCGAGGAGCCGGCCCCACTCCGGGTACTGCGCCACCTTCTTCAGGTGCAGCGCCATGATCTTCTCGCCCAGCCCGGGATCCATGTCGTCGGAGAACCGTACGGCCGAGAGCCGCGCGAGGCGGGGGAGGATGGTGGAGTCGCCCTCGAGGTGGACCGGGTCGTGCAGGTACCGCTCCAGCGCCGCCAGGTCCGCGACCCCCGCGCAGTAGGTGTGGGTGAACCCGTCCGCGGGGTCGCCGAGATCCTGGCCCACCACTCCGAACACGGCCGACTCCACGGTCGACGTGCGCCGCATCGCGGCCAGAACCTCCGCCTTCTCCTCCTCCGTCGTTCCGTCCCTGAAGCTGAAGCGCAAAGTGTTGACGATCACTGGATCTCCTCTCGTTGGGTCGAGCGGTCCGCTGGCGGCGGGCGTCACGATTGAACCCATGGGTTCAAATTAGAGGTCTTTGAGGTACAGAACAAGGCGGCGGTACCCTGCGGAGGTGACAGCAGCGACCACTCCGTCCGGGCGGACGGCACCCCGGGGGCGTATCGACAAGCGGCAGGCGATCCTCGACGCCGCCTTCGCGGTCTTCGCGCGCCGGGGGTACGAGAACGCCTGCGTGCGGGAGATCGCCGAGGAGGCGGGAGTCGCCAAGCCGACGGTCTACAACCACCTCAGGGACAAGGAGAACCTGTTCCGGCACGCTATCGGGGCGGCGGCCGACACTGTGATGGCGGAGAACCTCGCCGCGGCCGAACGGCTGCGCACTCCTGGAGACGACCTGCGGGCCGCCCTGAAGGACACGGCGTACCGGATGCTCCAGGTCTGCTGCGGCGAACGCGCTCGCGCCCTGCGATGGCTGACGTACGCCCAGGTCGGGGGCTTCCCCGACCTGATCGAGACCGTCCAGGAACGCACCCACGGCCGGCTCGGCGAGGCGCTGGCGGACCGGCTGGCGCGCCTCTCACTGGCCGGCCGGCTGCGGCCGTGCGACCCGGCCCTGGCCGCGGAGCAACTCCTCGCCCTGCTCACCGGCCCGATGGAGGCGCGCTCCCGGCTCGGCACCCGCGCGGTCCCCGCCGCCGAGACGCGCGCGGTGGCCGAGGCCGCGGTGGACACCTTCCTGCGGGCCTACGGGCCGACCGCCTGACCCGCGGCGGGGACCTCAGGCCAGGCTGTCCCGCCAGACGCGGTGCGGGCCCGCGAACCGGCTCGTACCGCCGATGAGTCCGGCCGTCGAGCCGTCCTCCACGATCCGGCCGTGCTCCGTCTCCCGGACCCGGTCCGCGATCTCCACGGTCGACAGGCGGCGCGCGATCACCACCGCCGTGCGGCCGTGCAGCACCGTGTCCCTCGCCCGCTGCACCGCACCGGACCACGCCAGCACCATCCTCCGACCGGCCGCCGGCCACACTCCGTGATCACTGGTTGCCAACCGACCTGCGGCATCCTCGCCGACTACGAGGTGGCACAACTTCCTGACAAGGGGCGCCCTGCCGCTTCCTGACAAGGGGCGCCCTGCCGCCGTTCTTGCCCACTAGTTCCGGGCTGGCGCCGTCTCTCGTTCCGAAGTTCCTCAACCCCCTCCACCGTGCCGGCGCCCGGGCGTTGTCCACAGCCTGTGGAGGAACGGGGGCTCCGCCCGAGCGGCGGCCATCGGCGCCGACGGCTGAACGAGTCCGGACGGCGGCGCGTGCGCGCTCGCCCCGAGCGCGGCGCCACACGCCGCCATCCGTCTCCGGCGCACCCGCCCCGGTTCCCCAGGACCTGACGACGGAACCAGCGCCGCATCGCGAAGTCGCACTCGACAAGGGATCCCGTCACCGGACCCCTCGCCGTCCCCTCACGGCGAATCGCTCCCCCCAGCGTGATCAGGCCGCCACTGGGCGTCAACACCGATCGGGGGATTTGCCCTCTATGCCGTTTTCGGCATGAGCGCGTACGGAAGCACACCCAGGCGCACACCCGCCCGCCGCGCCCGGCGGACCTCACACCCGTGCGCCCGTGCCCCGTTCACGACACCGCGCCCCGCCCCCTGACACAGAGCACCGGCGCCGGGCGCCTCACACGGCCTCGTACGCCAGCCCCTCGTACCCGTCGTACCCGTCGTACCCGTCGAGCCCGTCCAGGCCCTCGCAGGCGGCCGCCGCGCCGCCGCCGCACGCCACCGCCGCGGCACGCGTCCCGGCGCAGCGGTCGAGTTCGCACCAGATGCGCTTGCCGA
Organism: Streptomyces cinereospinus; assembly: GCF_042430725.1. Lineage (NCBI taxonomy): Bacteria > Bacillati > Actinomycetota > Actinomycetes > Kitasatosporales > Streptomycetaceae > Streptomyces > Streptomyces cinereospinus. Next base: position 12,829 of record NZ_JBHMCY010000007.1, read on the forward strand.
CGCCCTCCGGGCTCCAGCCCCAGCGGTCGGCGAGGCCGTCGACCAGCGCCAGGCCGCGCCCCCCGGTCTCCTCGTCGTCCACCCACCGGGGCACCGGGGCGCGGGTACTGCCGTCGGCCACCTCCAGGCGGACGGTGGCGGAGTCGGCGGCCGGCTCGGGCAGGGAGAGTCGCAGCACGGCGGGGCAGCCGGTGTGCACCACGGCGTTGGTGACGAGTTCGGAGACGAGCAGGACCAGCGTCTCGGCGAGGGGTTCGTCGGCCGCTATCCCGCACCCGGCGAGCCGCGACCGGGCCCACCGCCGGGCGCGCCCCACCTCCGCGGGGTCGGGCCGGATCTCCAGCTGCACTTGAAGCACCTGCACCGCTCACACCATCCGAACCGGTGGACACAGAGGCTCACGCCTCATGAGGGCCACGATCGTAGCCATTTTCTGCATGACCAGAACAACGGCCAGAGCAGGGATCACGGAACGTGAGTCCCTTGCGCTACAGCATGGTTGACGTACAGTCACGCCAACAAGCGCTTCGGGCATATTCCAGCGCGAAGGATTACCCGTGCGGCATACTGTGCGACGCTCGCCGCGGAGACTCGAACAGGCGGCGGAACAAGGCCCGTCACCGGCCCGGCTCGTGCGCGGAACCTCTCGCATCTCACACAAGGTACCGGAGCGGGCCTGCGACTCCGGGACGTCACGAGCCGCGCCCGGGCCGCACGTCGACAGTAACGCTCCGTAAGAATGCCCTGCCACAATCGGCGACATTCGCTGCCCCAGCTGCATTGATGCCGCAGGCCGCGGGCTTGCGAGGGCGGACCACCCGTCAGCGCTCCATCACTCTGCGTATCTTCGCCCGTACGTCGGGTTAGGGCCGGACGCGCCCCTGCCGCCCAGGTGAAGGGCGTGTCGCCGGGCCCGCGGAGGCGGCCGTGGGCGTCGTCGGCCGGCCGCCGAACTGTGCATCGGGCCCGGGCGTGTTGCGCCGCCGTCGCGCACGCGCTCGTCGAACGGCCCGCGCCGACCGCACGGTTGACGCCGACGGCGGCGACGGCGCACCCGCGCGCAGGAGGGCGCGCGGAAACACTCTGCGCCCTCCCGCGTGCGCCGCGCGGGAGGTGCTCGGGTACGGACTCGGGCAGCGGTGCGCGGCTACTCGGGCACGGTGAAGTAACGGGCGAACGCGGAGACGATCTCCGCCTCGCCCACCGTGCCGTCGCCGCCGAACGCCGCGACGGCGGCCCGCGCGACGTCCTCCGGCACGCCGAGCACGCGCAGCACGCGCGTGACGTCCTCGACGGTGGCCCGGCCGTCACCGTCCGGGTCGGCGACGTCGAGGGCGGCGTGCAGGAAAGGGCGGGCGATGTCGGCGAACCGGTCGGGGTTGTCGCGCAGCCGCTTGACCGCGCCGTCGACGAACTCCTCGCGGGTGACCCGCTGGTCCCCGTCCCGGTCCGCCATCCCGGCCATGCCCTGCCAGAAGGCCTCCGCGCCGCCGTACAGCGCCTGCCCCTTGTCGGAGCGGGACGCCGTGCCGAACTCCGCGAGCAGCGCCTTGGCCGCGCCGCTGAAGTCCTCGCGGTCGATGTAGCCGTTGCCGTCCTGGTCGAAGGTGGCGAACCGGGCCGCGATCCTGCGCTCGTACTCGCTGCTGACCATGTCTTCTCAGGCCGCCTCACGTCATGTCGGGGTGTTTCTCGCCAGGGAGCGTACGACGCGGCGGACGGTTCGGGAGGGGGAAAACGACGGTTGTGCCAAGACTGGGGGAATTCTGGAACAACGGTGTGGCACACCGGTGCTGCGGCGGGTCAGGCCGACAGGGGGCTGGCGTCCTCCGATGTCGCGGACGGCAGATCGGGGTGCACGTCGAACAGCCGGCGCACGCCCAGCGCGCCGAGCACGCGGTTGACGTGCGAGCCGTCGGCCGCGCCCTGCGCGGGCAGGATCAGCCGCAACCGCCCCTGGCAGGAGCGCAGCAGGCGGCGGGCGGCGATCAGCACGCCCACCCCGCTGGAGTCGCAGAACCAGACCTCGGAGAGGTCGAGGACGAGACGGTGGCGGCCCTCGGCCACCACGTCGTGCACCCGCTGACGCAGCACCGGCGACGTCACCAGGTCCAGCTCGCCCGACACCTGGAGCACGGCCCATTCGCCCTGCTCACCGCCGGTCACCTTGAACGCCACCACCATGTCCTTCGCTCGCCGGGACGTGCGGGAAGCGGCCGGAACCGCCCGGAAACGGAACCAGTTCCTACGCTTCCTTGCGTCGCGGCTGCCCACCGGCCGTTCCCCGAAACACCCCGCTGAAAACGAGGCGCACACGAGAAAGGCTTGATTCAGTCGCATTCGATCCCGTTCGTTCCCGTTCGATCCTGCTAGACCCCGGCCGATCGGGCCTGCTCCGGCGCCCGCCGGGTACGCGCGGCACGACGGCGCATTATCACCTGCGGCTCGTCGAGGGGCGCACATTGCCGCAAAGGGGCGTGCCTCGTCCGACGCGCCGACTACATTCGAGGTGACGATGGACGCAGGCTGGACACCGCGACGCCGCACGGGGAGGGAGCCGCATGACGAGGAGGGACGCACCGCCCCGCTGGGACCGCACGATGCAGCAGCGACTCGCGCGCGGTGAGGCGGCCGCCCTGGGCGAGCTCTACGACCGTTTCGCCGCGCTCGTCCACGGCCTGGCGCACCGCGTGCTCGGCGACGAGCGGGCCGCCGACGGCGTCACCCGCGAGGTCTTCGCACACCTGTGGGAACACCCCGACGCCTTCGACCCCGGGCAGGGCCCCCTGCGCTCCTGGGTCGCCACCCTCACCCACCGCCTGGCCGTGCAGCGCCTGCGCGCCACCGAGACCGCCGCCCTGGCCGGCACCGGCCGGGGCGGCGGTGAGGAACTGGAGCGCAAGGTCCGCCACGCCTCGGTCGCCGCCCGCGCCGACTACATCGTCCAGTCCATGCCGGCCCCCTTGCGCGCCGCCCTGGAACGCGCCTACTTCCAGCGCCGCGACTACCGCCAGACCGCCACCGACCTCGGCATCACCGAGGACGAGGCGCGCCGCCGCCTCCGGCTGGGCCTGCAACTGCTCACCACGGCCCACGACACCGGCACACCACCCGGATACGGAGGTGCGGTGTGACCGACCCGGACCACCACGAGCGGGACGACCACGAGCGGGACGACGACAAGCGGGACGAAGAAGAGCGGGACGGGGGAGAGTTCGGCGAGTCCGGCCCCTTCGGCGGGTTCGGCGGCTTCGGCGCATCCGGTGACGAGAAGAAACCGGACGAGCAGGACACCCCGTACGTCTCCGGCCGGCCCCGCATACCGGTGCCGCGGGCCTCGGTGGAGGACACGGGCCTTCCCCTGCCCGCCGTCCCCCCGGCACCCCCGCAGCTCGAACACCAGGTGCTCAAGTCCCTGTTGGGCGCCTGGGCGCTGGCCGCCTGCTCCGCCGAGGAGACGGCGGCGGTCGAGGACCACCTGGGCGGCTGCGGCAGCTGCGCCGACGAGGCCCGCCGGCTGCGTGAAGCGGTCGGCCTGCTGCAACGCCCCGACAGCCTCGACCTCGACCCCGGCCTGCGCACCCGCGTCCTGGAGTCCTGCCTCGACCGGCGCCCGCCGCGCGTCCCGGTCCCCGACTGGGCCGCGGCCTACGACGCCGAGACCGCCCGCCTCGACGCCCTCCTCCAGGACTTCGGCGACGCCGAGTGGCACACGCCCGTACGGCTGCGCTGGTTCGACGGCAGCCGGCCGGCCGGACGCCGCACGACCGTCGCCGGCGTCATCGCCCACCTGCTGGCGGTCGACGGCCTGATCGCCCTGGCCCTCGGCCTGGACGACCCGCTCGGCGGCACCGACGCCGGCCCACCGACCCCCACGGCCCGCACGGAGGCGTACTGGCGGGCCTGCCACGTCCCGCCGACCCGCACCGTCCGGGCCCCCTGGCGGGAGCAGAGCCACGGCATCGTCCGCACGGTCTCCTTCACCGGCGGCGGCGAGGGCGGGCTGGGCGTGCCGTACGGCGACCACGAGCTGCCGCTGCGCGACGCGATGACCGACCGGGCCTTCGAGTGCTGGGTGCACGCGGAGGACATCGCGGAGGCGGTGGACTACCCGTACGAGCCCCCGTCCGCCCGTCATCTGCACCGCATGGTCGACCTGGCGGCCCGGCTGCTGCCCGGCACGCTCGCCGACCGCCGCCGGGCGGGCCTGGCCTCCCCCGCCCGCGCGCCCCGCCGTCTGGTCCCCGCCGGCACCCCCGGCCGCACCCTCCGCCTGGAGATCGAGGGCTCGGGCGGCGGTGAGTGGCTGATCCCGCTGGACTCCCCCGCGGCACTCGGCTCCGCCGACCACGAGGTGGCCCATGTGGCCCTGGACGGCGTGGAGTTCTGCCGCCTGGCCGCGGGCCGGGTCTCCCCCGACGAGGCGGCGGCGGGCCAGCTCGGCGACCGCGAGGCCATCCGGGACGTCCTGCTCGCGGCGGCGTCCCTGAGCCGGATGTAGCCGCCGGGGCCCCGGGACCGGCGCGGGGCGCGGGGCTACGCGAACACGACCGTCCGGCGCCCGTTCAGCAGGATGCGCCGCTCCGCGTGCCACTTCACGGCCCGCGCCAGCGCCTGGCACTCCACGTCCCGCCCGACGCCGACCAGCTGGTCGGGGGTGACGCCGTGGCCCACCCGCTCGACCTCCTGCTCGATGATCGGCCCCTCGTCCAGGTCCGCGGTGACGTAGTGGGCCGTCGCGCCGATCAGCTTCACCCCGCGCGCGTGCGCCTGGTGGTAGGGCTTGGCACCCTTGAAGCTCGGCAGGAACGAGTGGTGGATGTTGATGATCCGGCCGCTCAGCTGCTTGCACAGATCGTCCGACAGCACCTGCATGTACCGGGCCAGCACCACCAGCTCGACCTGCTCGTCCCGGACGATCTCCAGCAGCCGGGCCTCGGCCTCCGCCTTGGTCTCCTTCGTCACCGGCACGTGGTGGAACGGGATCCCGTACGAGCCCACCAGCTCGGCGAAGTCGGTGTGGTTGGACACCACACCGGCGATCTCCACCGGCAGCGCCCCGATCCGCGCCCGGAACAGCAGATCGTTCAGGCAGTGGCCGAACCTGCTGACCATCAGCAGGATGCGCATCTTCTCGTCGGCCCGGTTGATCTGCCATTCCATCTGGAACGAGTCACCGATCGCCGCGAAGCTGGCGCGCAGCTTCTCCACCGTCACCGGCGGCTCGGCCGAGAAGTGGACCCGCATGAAGAACAGTCCCGTGTCATGGTCACCGAACTGCTGGCTGTCCTCGATGTTGCACCCGGTCATGAACAGGTAGCTCGACACGGCGTGCACGATGCCCTGCTTGTCCGGGCAGGACAGGGTGAGAACGTACTGGTCGGCCGGGGCGGCCGCGGCTCGGTTGGACTGCTCGTTCATGCAGCACAGGGTCCCACACGGAACTCGGCGCGCAGAATCCCCAGCCGGGCCCGCGGGTCTACGCCGACCGCGTCAGTATGCGCAGCACCTCCAGCGTGCGGGGCGCCGCGTCCGGGTCCTCCCCGTCGCTGACGGCCATCCGCACGTGCGCGTCCCGGGCCGCGCGCACCGCCTCCGGCCACGCCGGGTGCTCCATGTACGAGGAGACCGGCGCGTCGGGCCCGACCTGGTGCATGATCCGCAGCACCCGCAGCACCGCGGTGTCGACCAGCGCCGCCTCCTGCGAGTCCCGGAATATGGTCCCGACGTACTTCTCGGCGGACCAGTGGTCCAGCCAGGTGTCCTCGACCAGCCGGTACACGGCGTCGGTGACGTCCCCGTACCCCTCGGTGCCCGCCAGCCAGACGTCCCGCTGGAACACCGGATCGGAGAGCATGTGCAGCGCCGAGCGCACGTTGCTGCGCCAGCGCCACCACGGCATGTCGTTCAGAGGCATGGCACCCATCGTGGATGAGCGATGCCCGCGGCGGGAAGAGTTCGCCGAACCTTGTACACCTTGCACACCTTGCACGGTCATCGATCGTACGTTCCTCGCCGCACGCCGTTCACCGGACCCCGTAATTCACCCGGACGTCACCCGCCGGTGGCCGAAGATCACTCACGGGTTAGTGATGTGGCGGAATCGTGCGGGTCCATGACCGGCAGGCGACGCACCCGCAGCACATTCCTCCCCGCCCTCACCAGGCCCGTCAGAGCCCTGCGCGCGGCGGGCGCCCTGCTGGCGTGCGCGTCGCTCGCCGCCGGGTGCGGGATCGTCCCCGGCTTCGCGGGGGGCGTCGGGGACGGCCCGATCACCGTCATGACCTGGGCGCCGCAGGACACCAACGCCACGAACAAGCCCGGCATGCCCGCCCTGGCCCTCGCCTACGCCCGGCACGTCAACGCGAGCGGCGGCATCAACGGGCGCGAGCTGAAGGTCGTGATCTGCAACGACCGCAACGACAGCGTGGACGCCGCGCGGTGCGCCCGCCGCGCGGTCGAGGAGAAGGTCGTCGCGGTCGTCGGCTCCTACAGCCAGTTCACCGACACCTTCTTCCCCATCCTGGAGGGCGCGGGCATCCCGTACATAGGCGGCTACGGCATCACGAACGCCGAGTTCACCAGCCCGCTGTCCTACCCCGTCAACGGCGGCCAGCCCGCGCTGCTGGCCGGCCTCGGCCGGCAGCTCGCCGGCGGCTGCGGCCCGGTCGCCCTGGTCCGGCCGGACACCATCGCGGGCGACGAACTTCCCCACCTGATCAATTCGGGCCTCGAGGCGGGCGGTCACCAGGACGCGGCCGACCTGCGCGCGGCGGAGGACGCCACCGAGTTCTCCGCGCAGTCCCAGCAGGCCCTGGCCCAGGCCACCACGGACGCGGCCGAGCCGGGCTGCGTGGTGCCGGCGCTCGGCGACCGCACCAACACCTTCATGGACTCCTTCCGGCGCGCCCGCCAGGACTACCCCGAGGTGCGCCTGGGCACCGTGCTCGGCAGCGTCGACCAGACGGTCCTCGACGCCACCGGCGGCGCGTCGAGCCCGTACGAGGGGGCGTACATCACCGGCTGGTACCCGGTGGAGACCGACAAGCGCTGGGACGGGATGAAGAGGGTCATCCGCGAGCAGGCCTTCACCGACACCCGGATCGACCCCGCCGACGCGGGCGTGCAGACCACCTGGATCGCGTACACCGTCCTGGCGGCCGTGGTGAAGGCGCTCGGCGACAACGAGGTCTCCTCCGACACGGTACGGCGCACCCTGGACAACGGCTTCAAGGTCACCACGGGCGGGCTCACCCCGACCCTGCGCTGGCAGTTCCAGGACGTGCTGTCCTCCGTGGGCCTCCCGCGCCTGGTCAACACCGACGTGACCCTCCAGGTGGTGCGCGGGGGCCAGCTGGTCGCGGCGCGCCAGGGGTCCATCGACGTGACCGAGACCCTGCGGGGCGCCGACGACCGGGGCTGACCCGGCCGCCTCACCGCCTCACAACTGGGTGGGCCGGCGCTCGGACAGTCCGTAGGTGCGGGCGATCGCGTTCCACAGCTTGGCGGCCTCGGCCTTCTGCGTGCTGGCGATCCCGCTCTGCTGGTTGCCGGCGGCGGTCTGGCCGGTGCTGCCGGCCTGCCCCTTCTTGCAGAGGTTGCCCTTCTCCCCGGCGACCTGGTCGGCCCAGGCCGCGTAGTGGTTGTCGGCGGCCGCGGAGGCCTGCCAGGCCTTGGTGAGCGCGGCGGTCAGCGCGGCGTGCTCGGGCAGCCGGTCGACGTCGAGCCCGGACAGCCGCGTGACCAGGTCGGTGCGCTGCTGGGCCGCGCCGCGCAGGTCCTTGGCGGCCTGGGCGAGGTTGCCGCAGGACTTCACGTCGTCGACGGCGTCGATCACCGTGGCCCGGCTGTCGCCGCTGTCGGCGAGCAGCTCGTCCAGGGCGACGGCCTGCTGCTCGGCCGGGTCGGCGGAGGGCGAGGCGGCGGAGGTCTCGGCGGTCGCGGGGGCCGTGGCGGAGACGGTCTTGGGGTCGTCCTCCGACTCGCCGCCGCCCCCGCCGCCGAGCAGCGCGCCGGCGCCCACGCCGACGACCGCGATGGCGATCCCGCAGGCCACGATGAGCGGCACCTTCGAGCCGGTCCGGCCACCGCCGTCCCGGGCGGCGCGCCGCCCCTGGGCCGGAGCGGGCCCGTCGTACGACGGCTGGGCGGCGGCCTGCGGCTCCTGGTAGCGGGGCATGTGCTGGGTGGCCCCGGCCTGGCCGCCGGCGCCGCCGGACCCGCTGCGGAAGAGGTTGTCGAACTCGGCCGGCGGCTGCCGGTCCCCGTACCCGCCCTGCCCGGACACCGGCGGGAGGTACTGGGTGGCCTCGGCGTCGGCCCCCCGGGCGGCCTGCGGCGGCCCGGCCGGCGCGGCGCCCGGCCGGGCCCGCCCGAGGTACGTCGTGGTCTCGGCGGGCCGGTCGGCGGGCACCGCGGAGGGCATCTCCGGCGGCAGGGCCCCGGGCCCGACCGGCGGGATGTACTGGGTCGCGCCGTCGTCGCCGGGGGCGGGGCCCGAGGCGGCGACGGGCGGCAGGTACTGGGTGGCGCCCTCGTCACCGGCCCCGGCGACGGGCGGCAGGTACTGGGTGGCGCCCTCGTCACCGGCCCCGGCGACGGGCGGCGGGTACGGGGCCGCGCCCTCGGCACCGGGCGCGCCCTGGGCATGGGGGTGGTACGCGGTGCCCGGCACCGGCGGGAGGTACTGCGTGGCACCGTCGGGGTGGGGCGCGGCCGCGACCGGCGGTATGTACGGGGCCGCGCCGCCGGCGGCCGGCGGCAGCGGCGCCGAGGCACCCGGCGCGGGCGGCCGCGCGCCCTGGTCCGGCGCCCCGTGCGTCCCGTACGGCGTCTGCGCACCGCCGTACCGCTGCCCCGGCGCCCCCTCCCGCGGGAGCACTCCCGGCTGGTCCTGCGTGCCCCAGGGGGCCTGCTGCGGCCCGCCCCACGGCCCGGCGGGCGGCGCCGGCCACTCCTGGCCGGGCGCCGGGGCCTGGTCCTCGGGCCGGCCGGGCCCCCAGGACTGCCCCCACTCCTGCCCGCCGGGCGGGGCCGAGGCCGGACCGCCGCCCCGGGCGGCGTGCCGCGGGCCCGCGGGCCCGCCCGTCATACCCGGCAGCAGCGGCTCGCCACCGTCGGAGGGCAGCACGATGCCTTCGCGCGCGGGCCGCGCCGAGGGCTCCTCGCCCTGTCCACTCTGCGTCACCGGGACTCCTACGAATGGGGGACCATCGGAATCGTCGGCTCACGCTACCGGGTCCCCCGAGCCGGTTGCCACGCAGCACGGGACCGGACCTCCTGCCCTGTGACCGCCGTAACAGGACCGGCCCGCGGCACGCTGCTGTGTCACCTCCCGCCCCCCGGGCCCGCGTTCCCCCTGCGTTCACGCACCGGCGGGGCACTTTTCACGCGGCCGTCCGAAGATCCAGCCGCGCCCCGAACTCCCGCACCACGGACTCCTCCTGGAACGGCTCCAGCCGCTGCTGGAGGTCCTCCAGGTACTCGGCGCCCCGGTTGGAGCGCAGGGTCTTCAGCAGCTCCACCGCCTTCAGCCCGGTGTGGCAGGCCTGCTCGATCTCGCGCTGCTGCACCTGTGCCGTGGCGAGCAGCACGTAGCCGATCGCCCGCCGGCGCGCGCGGGACTCGGGGTGGCCGTCGAGGGACTCCCGCGCGCAGCGCGCCGCCGCCTCGGCCTGGCCGAGGTCGCGGTGGCAGTGGGCCAGTTCGTCGGCGAGATAGGCCTCGTCGAAGTGCGCGATCCACGCCGGGTCGTCACCGGAGGCGGCGTCCGCCTGCTCCATGGCGGTCACCGCGCGCCCGCCCGCCGTCTGGGCGGCGCGCGCGTCGCCCAGCAGGGCGTGCCCGCGTGCCTCGGCGGCATGGAACATGGCCTCCGCGCGCGGGGTCACGCGCCCCCGCGCCCCCTCCTGCGCCGCCCGCGCCAGCTGGGCGATCTCGCGCGGGTTGCCGAGCTGCGCGGCCAGGTGGCTCATGGCGGCGGCGAGCACATAGCCGCCGTAGCCGCGGTCACCGGCGGCCTGGGCCAGCCGCAGCGCCTGGATGTAGTAGCGCTGGGCCAGGCCCGGCTGCCCGGTGTCGACCGCCATGTACCCGGCGAGCTCGGTCAGCCGGGCCACCGACGCGAACAGTTCGCGCCCGACGGACTCCCGGTAGGAGCCGGCCAGCAGCCCCGAGACGACGCTGTTGAGGTAGTGCACGACGACCGGGCGCACATGCCCGCTGCCGTACTGGTGGTCCAGGTCGACCAGCGCCTGCGTCATGGCCCGCACGGCCGCCACGTCCGACTGGCCCACACGCGGGCCCGCCGAGCGCGCCACCTGCGCGTCGGGCGTGGAGATCAGCCAGTCGCGGCTCGGCTCGACCAGCGCGGAGGCCGCGACGGACGAACCGGACAGGAAGTCCCGGCGCCCCACGTCGCTGCGCCACAGCTCGCAGACCTGCTCGATGGCTCCCAGTACCGTCGGCGAGAACTGGAGGCCGACGCCCGAGGCGAGGTTCTTGCCGTTGGCCATGCCGATCTCGTCGATCGTGACCGTCCGGCCGAGCTTGCGGCCGAGCGCCTCGGCGATGATCGCCGGCGCGCGTCCGCGCGGCTGCTGTCCGCGCAGCCAGCGGGCCACCGACGTCTTGTCGTAGCGCAGGTCGAGGCCGTGCTCGGCGCCGCACATGTTGACCCGGCGGGCCAGCCCGGCGTTCGAGCACCCCGCTTCCTGGATGAGCGCCTGCAGCCGTTCGTTCGGCTGTCGCGCGACGAGAGGCCTTGCGGCCATGGCGTACCCCCTGAGGCTGCGGTGCCTGCCCGCACACCGAGTTGTCGTGTTCCTCACGGCCGGGACCCGCCGCCGTGGGGCGGAGGTTCCGGCCGTGAAGATCAATGCCCCGCGGGCATACCGACAATGCGAGGCATGTGACGATTGCCGGGGTAAAGGCGGTTGCCGACCCCACATCTGGCTACCCAGGTCCCGCCGCGGATCCTCCTGCGCGCCCCCGGACATGCACCCATGCGCCCCGGATGGCGAATCGATGCTCCTCCCCCGCGCGCGGCCCGGCCGTAACCCGAGGTGGGGCTGGGAGTTGAGTGGAGCGTGGAAGAGACGATCCCGGCCACCGAAGCCGCACAGATTCCGAAGCAGCGCGGGGAATCGCTGCTGGAGACCGCCGTTCGCTACGCCGAGGAGCGTCACTGGGACGTGTTCCCCGGCACCTGGCTGGAAGCCGTCGACGGAATGCAGCGCTGCTCCTGCGGCGACGCCGCGTGCGGTGCGCCGGGGGCGCATCCGGCCCGGCCGGACTGGGCGACGCAGGCGACCGGCAGCGCGACGGTGGCGCGGCGGATGTGGCAGAAGCAGCCGACCGCCTCGATCCTGCTGCCCACGGGCCGGACGTTCGACGCGATCTCCGTGCCGGAGACGGCCGGCTTCCTGGCCCTCGCCCGGATGGAGCGGTTGGAACTGACGCTCGGGCCGGTGACGTCGACCCCGGACCGGCGGATGCAGTTCTTCGTGCTGCCGGGGGCGTCCGCCAAGGTCCCCGAACTGGTGCGGAAGCTGGGCTGGTCGCTCGGGTCGCTCGACCTGGCCGCACTCGGCGAGGGCGAGTACGTCGCCGCTCCCCCCACCCGCTACGGCTCCCGGGGCGCCGTGCAGTGGGCTCGCCGCCCCACCCCCGCGAACCGCTGGCTGCCGGACGCCGAGGAGCTGATCTCCCCCCTCGCGTACGCCTGCGGACGGGACCGCTGACCCGGCCCCACCGCACAACTCGCCCCGCGGGGCGCTCACCTGGACGAGGGGGCACCGGCGGAGGCGGCCGCCGAAGGCGGGAAGGGGTGGCGGCGACGGCCCCGTCCGGTGGCGGTCCGGGAGGGGACGCGGTGGCCCGTCAGTCGCCGGACACCGCCTCCAGGAAGGGTTCGACCGCCGCGCGCCACGCCTCCGGCTGCTCGTGGTGGACGAGGTGGCCGGCGCCGGCGACCTCGGCGTACTCGCCGCGCGGGAGGACGCGGACCATCTCCTGGGCCTCCGCCCGGCCGAGTTCGCCGTCGAGGCCGCGCACCACCAGGGTGGGGCAGCGCACCTGGGCCAGCTCGTCCCAGTGGGCGTCGTACACCCAGGCCTCGCGGGACGTGAGCATCTGCCCGACGTCGAAGACGGGCCGCCAGCCGTCCGCCGACTCGTGCATCACCTCGGCGTAGAACGCCCCGCGGGCCGGACTGGGCCGCTCCAGCCAGGGGTCGTCCTCCCCGAACCACTTGGACACGTCGGCCAGGGTGGCGAAGGGGACGGGCCAGGACTCGAACCACTTGGCCCACTCGCGCTGCGAGGCGGCGCCGAGGGCGGAGGCCCGCATGTCGCAGACGACCAGGCCGCGGACCAGCTCGGGACGTTCGGCGGCGAGCTGCCAGGCGGTCAGCGCGCCCATGCCGTGGCCGATCAGCACGGCGGGCGCGAGGCCGAGCTGCTCCAGGGCGGCCGCGGCGTCGTCGACGTAGGCCGCGCGGGTGTACGCGGCCTGCGGGGGCTTCTCGCTCCGGCCGTGGCCGCGCTGGTCGAGCGCGACGGTCCGGCGGCGTCCGGACAGCCAGCGGGCGGTGGACGCCCAGTGGGAGGCGCGGCCCATCAGGCCGTGCAGCAGCAGCACGCCGGGCGCCGGGGCCCGCCCGGGCGGGTCGGGGTCGGTCCGGGGCGGGTCGGGGTCGGTCCGGGACGGGTCGGCGAACTCCCAGGCCGCGAGGCGTACGCCGCCCACCCCGGTCACGTCGATGCGTCGCGCCATTCGCGCCGGCACCCCCAAGCTCCGCTCGGACCCGCTCGTCCCTGTGCTGGTCGTGCTCTCGTCCCACCGTCCGGCATGCTGCCGTACGCGTCCTGCTCGTCGCAGGGCGCCCCGGGACCGGTTCAGCCTCCGCAGACTACCGAACACGCATTCGAGAATAGGCTTTCTGCGGACAACACCCCTCGTTCGAGTGACGCCGCTCCAGGCATGATCCGGATCCTCCAGGGGAGATCTTCAGCGGGAGGCGGACCGCTCGGGGAAAAACGGTCCGCAGGGGATGACCCTGAGAGCTCGGGGCTCCGGGTCAGCACAGGGGAGGACAGGCCCCGGCGCCGCACGGCGCCGGGGCCCTCCGCTCTCCACCGGCCCATGCGTCACGAGGGAGCCGCCCGCTCAGCGCTTGGCGACGAAGACGTGCGAGGCCACGTCCGACTCCAGTTCCGCCGCCTCGCCGCCGCTGCCCACCAGGACCCCGCCGGCCGACTCCGTCACGCTGACCACCGAACCGGGCTGCACACCCGCCCGGCGCAGCGTGTACATCAGCTGCGCGTCCGTCTGGATCGGCTCGCCGATCCGGCGCACCACGACGGTCTTGCCCTCCAGGCCCGGGTCCAGGTCGGCCAGCGACACCATGCCCGCGTCCAGGAACGGGTCGGCGCCGTCCTTCTCGCCCAGCTCCTCCAGGCCCGGGATGGGGTTTCCGTACGGCGACTCGGTGGGGTGGCGCAGCAGCTCCAGGACCCGGCGCTCCACGGCCTCGCTCATCACGTGCTCCCAGCGACAGGCCTCGGCGTGCACCTGCTCCCACTCCAGGCCGATCACGTCGACGAGCAGGCACTCGGCGAGACGGTGCTTGCGCATCACGCGGGTCGCCAGCCGGCGGCCCTCGTCCGTGAGCTCCAGATGGCGGTCGCTGGCCACGGACACCAGGCCGTCGCGCTCCATCCGCGCCACCGTCTGACTCACCGTCGGCCCGCTCTGGTCGAGCCGCTCGGCGATGCGGGCACGCATGGGGACCACACCTTCCTCTTCCAGCTCAAGGATGGTGCGGAGATACATCTCCGTAGTGTCGATCAGTCCGGACATACGTGCCCCTTGATTAGCTCTGCCGGAGGCTCGACCGCTCTCCGGCGCGTGCGCTGGCCCTGGCTTCAATTCTGCCGGATACCACCGGCAACCGTGTCGCGCCGCCGAAAGCGGGGGGTTACATGCTGATACGTGACGGCCGGGTCCGGCGCGCCCGCGCCGCCCGCCCGGCCGTATTGACATTCACTGGTCCAGACCGCACCGTGATCCGCGACATATGCCTCGGCGCACCCGCCGGAAGCGGACTCGCCGTAAGCGGAGCGAAGGAGCTCGTATGGGCGACAGCACGCCGGCCGACCGGTATCTCGACGCCGCGATCGGCCTGCTGCAACGGGTCCGCGAGGAGGAGGCCGAGGCCGTCGCGGCCGCCGGCGCGCTGCTCGCCGGCACCGTCGCCGCCGGGGGCCGGCTGTTCGCCTTCGGCGCCGGGCACTCCTCGCTCGCCGCGCAGGACGTGGTCTACCGCGCCGGCGGGCTCGCCCTGATGAACCTGCTCGCCGTGCCCGGGGTCGTCGGCGTCGACGTGATGCCCGCGACGCTCGGCTCCGCCCTGGAGCACGTCGACGGCCTCGCCACCGCGGTGCTGGCGTCCTCGCCGCTGCGCGCCGGGGACGCCCTGGTGATCATCTCGCTCTCCGGCCGCAACGCCCTGCCCGTCGAGATGGCGAGCACCGCCCGCGCCCGCGGCGTGCGGGTCATCGGCGTGACCTCGGTGGCGTACGCCTCCGAGACGACGTCCCGGCACGCCTCCGGGACGTTCCTGAAGGACCACTGCGACGTCGTCCTCGACTCGAAGATCGCCGTCGGCGACGCCGAACTCACCCACGACGGCGTGCCCGCCCCCTTCGCCCCCGCCTCCGGGGCGGTCACCGCCGCCCTGCTCCAGGCGGTCATGGCCACGGCGGCCGTCGACCTCGCCGAGCGGGGCGTCGAGCCCCCGCTGCTGCGGTCGAACAACGTCGACGGCGGCCTCGACTGGAACGCGCGGCTGCTGGAGCGGTACCGGGACCGGATCTTCTACCGGCAGTGAGGCCCGCACCACCTGGCCCGCGCCGCCGGGCCGGTCCAGGCGGCCGGTCCAGGCAGCCGGTCCAGACGCGCAGTCGGGGCGCTCGGCCCGGGCGGTCCGCCAGGAGCCCCGCCAGGTCAAGGGCCGCCGCGATCCGCCAGAAGCCCCGCCAGATCAGCCCGGGCGGTCCGCCAGGAGCCCCGCCAGGTCCAGCGCCGCCGCGATCCGCACGGCCACGTCCTCCGCGTACACCGTGTCCGAGCGTTCGAAGGCGCTCCGCCCGCTGCCGCGCAGGAAGGTGACGACGCCGAGCGTCCGGCCCCGGCTGCGCAGCACCGCGCACAGGGCGTGCACCGCGTCGGCCGGCCACTGCCGGGCCAGCGCCCACGCGCGCGCCTGCTCGGGGGGCACCCTGCCGACGCTCGCGCGCACCGTGCCGATCCGCTCCACGCACTGCAACGCCGGATGCCCCTCGCCGTACCGCGTCGGCAGGCCGGCCCGGCCCGCGAGCAGGCTCGGCCCCGGCGCTCCCGAGGGCGTGCCCGCCACCCGCACCAGCCGGACCGCGGCGGCGGACTCGGCGTCGGACAGCGCGCCGCCCGCCACCCGGTCGATCAGCGCGTGGTCGGCGAAGCCGGCCAGCGCGAAGTCCAGATGGACGGTCGCCGCCTCCGCCGGGTCCTCGCACTCGGCGGCCGCGCGGGCGGCCCGGTGCAGCTGGTTGCCGCGGAACCGCAGCAGCGCCGCCTCCTGCTCGCCCTGCTTGGCCTCGGTCACGTCCTGGAACAGCCAGCCCACCCCGAGCGGCACCGGTTCCTCCGCCAGCGGCGAGGCCAGCCGCAGGAAGCCGCTGCGCCAGCAGCGCCGCTTCTCGCCCTCCGGCGTGCGCACGCTCACCCACATCTCGGCGGGGGCGGGCGGCGCGCCCTCCGCCAGCACGTGCGTCAGCGCGCTCTCCAGCTCCTCCACGCCCTGCGCGAGCAGCTCCCCGAGCGGCCGCCCCAGCACCGACGTACGCCCGATGCCCAGGGCACGGGCGGCGTGCGCGTTGATCACGGCGGGCCGCAGGTCGGCGTCGACGAGGACGACACCCCAGCCGGCGTCCTCGAACAGCGCCTCGCTCAGCGCGATGGACCGCTCCAGGTCGATCTGCGTGTGCACCTCGCTGAAGGCGCAGTAGACCCCCGCGGGCTTGCCGTCCGGCCCGCGCACGGCCGCCGACTGCGTCCGCACCAGCACCCGGCCGCCGTCCTTGGTCAGCAGCGCGAACTCGTGCACCTGGCGGCCCGGCGCGTGCATGGCGGACATCAGCCGCCCCTCGACCTCCTCGGCGTCGGCGCTGCGCACCGCCCACCCGGCGAAGCCGTGCCGGCCCACCGCCTCCTGTGCCGTCCAGCCGAGGATCCGCTCCGCCTCGCGGTTCCAGTGCGTCACCAGGCCGTCGGCGTCGAAGGCGCACAGCGCCGCGTCCATGCCGTCCAGCAGGGCGGCGAGCAGATCCGAACCGCCCGAGCCCTCCGGGCCGTCCGGCCCGGGCTCGTCCGGTCCGAGTTCGTCCGTGGTCCCACTACGCCGGGAAGCACTCACCTGGACCCCCTGCAGGCTGCGTCAGCACGAACGGCGCGTCGGCTCGCTCACTGCCATCATTCAACTTGAACGTGACGCAGCCCACATATGGTTCCCGCAAGATTGCAGGAATCGGTGGGCAGGCGGAACCGCACGACAACCGCCAGCTAACTGTCGACGACAGGAAGCCGCAGGTCAACCCACTCGCCCCGGCCCTCGGGCAGCACATACCGGTCGACCTCGGCGAACCCGTGCGACTCGGCGAACCGCAGACCGTCCCGGTCGGCCGCCAGCACGCGCGTCCCGACCTCGCCGGCGCCCAGTGCGCGCGCGTGCGCGAGCCCGTCGTCGTAGAGCACCCGCCCGACTCCCCGGCCCCGCCACTCGGGCAGCACCCGGGCGATCACCGTCACCGCCTCCCCGTCCCGCGCGGCCGGCCGTACGGTCGAGCAGCCCACGAGCGCCTCGCCGACGTAGGCGTTGCGCAGCCGGTGCCGGGCGCCGCGGTCGCGTGCCTCGTCCAGGGAGAGCGCGGCGGGCGGCACCACGGCGTTGTGCACGTGCCGCCACTGTTCGAGCATCCGCCCGTCCGCGACGGCCTCGACGCGCACCCCGGCGACGGGCCCGCGCCGCGCGTACACCTCCAGCTCGATCCTCATGCGCGCGTCGGCCAGCCCGCACACCATCATCGTCGCGGCCGGCCGCACCTGCCCGAAGACCCGGCGCAGCACCGGCCAGCACGGCTCGAAGTCGTCCCGCTCGGGCAGCAGGTACCGCACCCGGACCACGTCGGCGAAGGTGCAGCCCGCCCCGGCCAGCGCCGCGCCGACGTTGCGCAGGCACTGCTCGGCCTGCTCCACCACGTCGTCGGAGACGGTCATGGTCGCGTAGTCGAAGCCGGTGGTGCCGGACACGTGCACCCAGTCACCGTCCACGACGGCCCGCGCGTACCCGATCCGCTCCTCGAACACCGACCCGCTGAACACCGCTTGCCGCTTGCCCATGCCCGGCACGCTAACGCTCCGTGTCCACCGTGTCACCGATGGTCCGGGTGTCCCCCGGTCACGTCACCGGGGTCGCCCAGGTGACGGGAAAAAACGGTTGATGCGGCGCCGGGCACTTCCTATGGTGGCACGTACACGAGAAGGGAGGTGGTTCGGCAGATGTGTGAATACCGGACGCGTGAGGTGGCTGCGGGCTAGCGGCCCGTCACCCCACTGTGCGGTGCCGGACCAGCACGTGAAAGGCGCGTGCAGCCGGCCCCATTCCCAGCAGTCACCCGACCCGCGAGTCGCCGGTACGTCCGGCCGGCTCCTCCCCGGAGGAACCAGACTCGCGGGTCGCCTGCGTTCAGGGGGAGGTGTCCGCCGTCACGGTGCGATGCCGGCGTGGCCCGCGATGGCGCGCGGGTCGCGGGGGCCCGGACCGACGTAGCGGGCGGACGGGCGGACCAGGCGGCCGGTGCGCTTCTGCTCCAGGATGTGGGCGGACCAGCCCGCCGTGCGGGCGCAGGTGAACATCGACGTGAACATGGGGGCCGGGACCTCGGCGAAGTCCAGCACGACGGCGGCCCAGAACTCGACGTTCGTGGCCAGCACCCGGTCGGGACGGCGGTTGTGCAGCTCCTCCAGGGCCGCCTTCTCCAGGGCCTCGGCGACCTCGAAGCGGGGGGCGCCCAGTTCGCGGGCGGTGCGGCGCAGGACGCGGGCCCGGGGGTCCTCGGCGCGGTAGACGCGGTGGCCGAAGCCCATGAGGCGTTCGCCCCGGTCCAGGGCCTGCTTGACGTAGGCCTCGGCGTCGCCGGTGCGTTCGATCTCCTCGATCATGCCGAGGACACGCGAGGGGGCGCCGCCGTGCAGCGGGCCGCTCATGGCTCCGACGGCGCCGGAGAGCGCCGCCGCCACGTCCGCGCCGGTGGACGCGATGACCCGGGCGGTGAAGGTGGAGGCGTTCATGCCGTGTTCGGCGGCGCTGGTCCAGTAGGCGTCGACGGCCGCCACGTGCCGGGGGTCCGGCTCGCCGCGCCAGCGGATCATGAAGCGCTCGACGACGGACCGGGCCTTGTCGATCTCGCGCTGCGGGACCATGGGCCGGCCCTGGCCGCGGGCGGACTGGGCGACGTAGGAGAGGGCCATGACGGCGGCGCGGGCGAGGTCCTCGCGGGCCTGCTCGGCGTCGATGTCCAGCAGGGGCTTCAGGCCCCACACCGGCGCGAGCATCGCCAGGGCCGACTGGACGTCCACCCGGACGTCGCCGGAGTGCACCGGGATGGGGAACGGCTCGGCGGGCGGCAGCCCGGGGTCGAAGGCGCCGTCGACGAGCAGCCCCCAGACGTTGCCGAACGAGACCTGGCCGACCAGGTCCTCGATGTCGACGCCCCGGTACCGGAGGGCGCCGCCCTCCTTGTCCGGTTCGGCGATCTCCGTCTCGAACGCGACGACTCCCTCGAGTCCGGGTACGAAGTCGGACATCAGGCGGCTCCTCGGATGGGTGCGACGGGCTGTGGTGGGCCACGGGTGCGGTGCGGCGCCCCGTGCGGGACCGGCGGCGACCGGGGACCGGTGACCGGGGTGGCGACCGTGTTCCAGCTGGTGAACGGCTGATCGCCCGGAGGATCCACGGCCGGCGGGCGACTCGCGGTCCTGGGCGGTCACCGGGGTGATGCCCCGCGGGGCGCGCGGTCACCCGGCCGGAACGTCATCCGCACGATATCCCCGGGTGCCACCCTTGGGGAGAGGTGACGGCACTCAGTGCCAGCGCGTGACGAACACCACCTGCCGGACGGCCCCCGCGGATACGGCAAGATGACCGGGTGACCGACGAAGACGCCCTGCCCGCGGCGCCCGATCCCGCCGCGATGCGCAAGCACTACCGGACGGAGGGGCTCTCCGAGACGGAGCTGGCCGCCACCCCGGTCGAACAGTTCGCGCGCTGGTTCCGCCAGGCCGCGACGGAGGGCCGGCTGTTCGAGCCGAACGCCATGGTGGTCTCGACGGCCGACGCGGCGGGCCGGCCCAGCTCCCGCACGGTGCTGCTGAAGCACTTCGACGACACCGGCTTCGTCTTCTACACCAACTACGACTCCCCCAAGGCCCGCGACCTGGCCGCGAACCCGTACGTCTCGCTGCTGTTCCCCTGGTACCCGATGGCCCGCCAGGTCATCGTCACGGGCGTCGCGCGGCGCACCGGCCGGGACGAGACCGCCGCGTACTTCCGCAGCCGCCCGCACGGGTCCCGGCTGGGCGCCTGGGCCAGCGCCCAGTCCACGGTGATCGCCACCCGCGCCGACCTCGACGCCGCCTACGCCGGGCTGGCCGCCCGCTACCCGGAGGGCGAGCAGGTCCCGGTCCCGCCGAACTGGGGCGGTTTCCGGGTGGCGCCGCAGTCGGTGGAGTTCTGGCAGGGCCGCGAGAACCGCCTCCACGACCGCCTGCGGTACGTGGCCCGGCCGGACGGCGGCTGGCGGGTGGAGCGGCTCAGCCCCTGAGGACCGGGGCGCCCGGCTCAGCCCAGCGCCGCGTCCAGCAGGTCGGCCCACTGGGCGACGACCCGTTCACGGCGCGGGCCGTCGTCGGTGAGGAGGTTGGCGAGGCCGAGGCCGCGGGCCATGTCGAGCAGGCCCTGGACCGTCTCGCGGGCGCCGGGGCGGGTCTCGTCGGCGGCCAGCAGGTCGACGGCGATGCGGTGCGTCTCGCGGCCGACGCGGGCCTCCAGTTCGGTGACGCGGGGGCGCAGCTGGTCCTCGTTGGAGGCGGCGACCCACAGGTGCAGGGCGGCCCGGAACAGCGGCCCCGTGTAGAGGTCGACCAGGGCGGCGACGACGGCCCTGCGGTCGCCGGCCGCGCCCTGCGGGAACAGGGCCCGCAGGGCGGTCGAGCGTTCCTCCGCGACGTACTCCACCGCCGCCGTGAAGAGGTCCTCGCGGGTCGGGAAGTGGTGCTGGGCGGCGCCGCGGGAGACGCCGGCGCGTTCGGCGACGACGGCGACCGTCGAGCCCGCCCAGCCGTGTTCGGCCAGGCAGGCCACGGCGGCTTCCAGGAGCCGCTGCCGGGTGGCCCGGCTGCGGTCCTGCTTGGGCACGCGGTCGACGCGGTCCACGGCGGTGCCCGTCGCGACCGCGTCGACCGGGTTCACAGCACCCATGGAGCATCCCGTCGTTCGAGGAAGGCCGTCATGCCCTCGCGGGCGTCGGCGGAGGCGAACATCCGGGCCGAGAGGGCGGTCAGCTCCGCCGCGTCCCGGTCGAACGTCTCCAGCACCTTAGCCGTGAGCAGCCGTTTCGTCTCGGCCAGGGCCCGCGGTGAGGAGCACCGCAGGCCGTCCAGGACCGGTTCGAGTACGGCGTCGGCGTCGTCGCCGGCCGCGGTGAGCAGGCCGATCCGGGCCGCCTCGGCGGCGTCGAAGCGTTCGCCGGTGAGGGCGTAGCGGGCCAGGGCGCGCGGGTCGGCGCGGGGCAGCAGCGGCAGGGAGATGACCGCGGGGGCGACGCCGATGCGCACCTCCGTGAAGGCGAAGGTGGCCGTGGCGGAGGCGGCGGCGATGTCGCAGGCGCCGAGCAGGCCGAGGCCGCCCGCGCGGACGTGGCCGGTGACGCGGGCGACGACGGGCCGGGGCAGCTCGGCGATCTGCCGGAGCAGGGCCACCAGGGCGCCGGGGGCGGGCGGGTCGCGCAGGTCGGCGCCGGCGCAGAAGGTGGTGCCGGTGTGGGTGAGGACGACCGCGCGGACGCCGGTGTCCGTGCCGCAGCCGGCCAGCGCGCCGGCGAGTTCGCCGACGACCGCGGCCGGCAGGGCGTTGCGGTTGGCCGGGGAGTCGAGGGTGAGCGTCTCGACGCCCCGCGCGCGGCTGCTCGGCGTCGAGTGCGGCGAGCCTGCCGAGCATGGCCTCGCGGTTCGCCGCGTAGGCGGGGTCGTGGGTGTCGAGGGCGGACGGGAGAACCGTCACAGCAGGGCCTCCGGGATGTCCAGGTGGCGGGAGCGCAGCCATTCGCCGAGGGCTTTGGCCTGCGGGTCGAAGCGGTGCCGGGCGGCGGCGCCCGCGCCGAGGATCCCCTCGACGACGAAGTTCAGGGCGCGCAGGTTCGGCAGCGGGTGGCGGACGACGGTCAGGCGGGCGGTCTCGGGCAGCAGCAGCCGGAAGGTGTCGGCGGTGAGGGTGTGGGCCAGCCACCGCCACGCCTCGTCCGTGCGGGCCCACACCCCGACGAGCACGGGCAAGATATCGGCGCTGTGGACGGGTACACCGACGACGGTCCGGCTCGATGACCTGGACATCATCTGCCTGGTGCTCCAGTGCACCACGGCGGACCTGCCGGTCCACGAGCCGGAGGTGGCGGCGGCCAGGCGTCCGCAGGCCGAGCCGCAGTCGGCCACCGGGTCCGCGTCCGTAGTGCCGCGGCTGGGCCGCGGCCGGACCCTCCCGCCGCTCTGATGGCGCCACCGAGGACCTGCCCACGGTGCCGACAGCGGCCGGTGTCGAGTCAGGGCGCGAAGTACTGCCACCGCTGTCGGCCGAAGCCGTGCGACCCACCTCCGTGCCGTCAGTGCGGATCGACCGAGGACTATTGGACGGCGTTCAAGTGCCGGCACTGTTACCGGGGTTCGTCAGCCGAGCGTCCGGCGTCCTGCCCGGACTGCTTCGCCTGGGGGATGCTGCGGCGCTACGGCCGCATGTGCGTGGGGTGTCGTGGCTGGCGTCGGCTCTGCCCGAACGCCGGCCCGTGCCGGATCTGCGGCCGCGTCCTTCACCTGGGCGAGACCGGCGCGTGCCGGCTGTGCACGAAGCAGGCCCAGATGCTGCGGCCCCGCCGCCATGCCCTGGACCTAGAAGGGGCCAACCGGCACGGCCAGCAGCTGTACTTCGCGGACACCGAACGGCGCTTGCAGCTGCTGAACCCGAAGTCGTCGCGGCGCCGGCCTGAACCGGCTCCGCAGCCCCTCCCCGCCACTGGTGCCGGCAGAGCATCAGCAGCTCGTCCTGTTCCCCCCGTCCGGCCGGGACCTGCGGCGCGGCCAAGAACGCGGCTTCCCCGACGTGGACGCACCCGAGATCGCAGCGGCGCTGAAGGCCGCGGTCGACGACTACGCGCAACGCCACGGGCTGGGGTACCACACCGCCTGGGGGCTGGACCGCGGGCTCCGCGTCTTGCTGAGCATCCAGGAGACGCCTAGCGCCCGGTTCCGGGCGACCGACGTCCTGCTGCTGCGTGACCTGCTCCTCCCGGTCAGACCCCTGCTGAGACTGCTCGCGCAGCTCGACATGCTCGAAGACGACCGCACGCCGAACATCGTCCCCTGGTTCCGTGAGCGCACCGCTGGCCTGCCCGAACCGATACTCGGCGAACTCACCACCTGGTTCGAACTGAAGCTGTCCGGCAGCACCACCGCACCGCGCGTCAAAGCACGACCGCACCGGTGGATTCAGAGGATGGTGACGAACGCGCTGCCCGCCCTGCGATCCTGGGCGGACCAGGGAAAGGACTCGCTGAGGTCCATCACCCGTGCCGACATCCTCGCCATCCTGCCCGACAGCGGAACCCCGCGCGTCGACATGCTCCAGGGCCTGCGGCACATCCTGCGGCTACTGAATGAAGAACCGGCGGATCATCTTCACCGACCCCACCGCCCGGATCTTCTGCGGAGTGCCAACCGCCACCATTCCCCTGCCCGTCGAGGTCGACGCCCTCCGCGAAGTCCTCCACGATCAGGAGGTGCCGCGGGCCGCACTGGCCGCCTTGGCCATCTTCCACGCGCTCACCTCCGGGCAACTGCGCAGCCTGAAGACCACCGACCTGCGCGACGGGCGATTGTTCCTGGCGAACCGGGCTGTCCTGCTCGCCGACCCCGTGCGTACTCGCCTGGGGGCCTACCCGGACTACCGAAACCACCGTTGGCCCCGCACCGCCAACCCCCACTTGTTCGTCTCCCAGACCACAGGCTGCGGCGTTGAGCCGGTCAGCCACGTCTGGATCAACGACGTGCTCGGCATGCCCACCAGTCGGCTCCATGAGGACCGCCTCCTCCACGAGGCCGAGGCTACCGGTGGGGAACCCCGTCGCATCTGCGACTTGTTCGGCCTGTCCGTCGGCGCGGCTCTGCGTTGCACCAGCACCATCGACCAACCCGGCTTCATCGAGCGCAGTCTCCGCAACGCGGGACCGGCACGGCGGCCAGGGCCCGAGTAGCAGGAACGGGCTTTCACCCGTTCCAAGGTCGGAGAAGGTGCTACCAGCCTTTTCACCGCGGCTGCCGCATCCTCATCAGGAGGCCGGTTTCGCGAGCCACCACTTGACATCGAAAGCGGTTTGGTCCGCGGGGGCTTTCTTCGGGTCTTCCATGGTGTCGATGAGGAACGACTCGCTGTTCGGTATGGCGTGCACCTGTGCCAAATCGTCCGGGAAGGTGTGGTTCCAGAGGATGCGGCGGCTCTTCACATCCCAGACCACCACTCCCACCGCAGCGGCCACGGCGCGCTGCCCGTCACCCAAGACTGCGGAACTGTCGATGACTCCACCGCCGGTGATCGTCTTCTCTGCGACTGCCCGGCCGGCCGTGAGGTCGAGGACGACCGCGTGGCCCCCTGCGGTGGCTATGCTGGCGAGGTTGCCAGGCTCGTTGAGCGACACTCTGTAGATGTCGCACCCGCAGCGGATCGTCCCGCCGATGCGCTTGCCGTCCTTCGCGTTCCAGGTGTCAACACCCTGCTCGGAGGCGGCGCGTACCAGCCCGTCCTCGGTGACGGCCCAGTCCTCGTAGCCTGTGAGGGACTGCTCCTTCGTGGGCGGCGGTCTGCGTAGGACCTCCGTGTCCCCGGTTTTAAGATCAAGCATGGTGATGTCGAAGGAGCCGGAGACGAAGAAATCACCGTCTGGAGATATGGCACCTTGGGGAGTGTCCGGTACACCGCCCGGGGGACCGTCCAATGCAAAATCGGAGGTATCGCCCCCCGAGAGGCTCACCACTCGGAGCCTGCTACCACCATCGTTCCCGATGCCTAAAATGGCGATGGTCTCGCCGTTAGCGGAGACCTCAATATTTCGCACCATACGGCCGGGAAAGGTGGTCAATAATTCGGGCGTGGCCGTACTGCCCTCGGAAATGTCGATGGAATAGACCGCTCCTCCGCTGCTCGTCAGGACGTGTTCCTCGTCAAGTGCGGCTATGATGCCCCCCACGCCCTCGGGGGGCGTCAGCTCGGTGAGAGTGTAGCTGACACGTTCCGAAGTCCTCTCGGCCCGCGCGTCGTTGGCCGGTGGACCGTCCGATTGCCAACGGGACACTCCGAAGCCGATACCGGCTGCGGCAACGCAGGCGATGACCAGCAGAAGAACACGCAATCGCATTCGCATACTCCTCACGGCGTGTCCTTCCCTGCCTGACGTGGTGGGACGAGCGGATCACCGACTGCGAGTTTCTGGCCGGACTCGGCATCTACCCACTGGCTCTTCCAATCCCAGTCCCAGCCCGATGTCCGAGCTTCGGGGGCTGTCTGGAAGTTCTCCCCGTCATCATCGACCCGCATATGCACCTGCTCTTTCCCCGATATGAGGTCGAGTTCCAGGTACCAATGGTAAACTGCCTCCTTGGCCGTCGCCGAGATCAGGAATGTTTCGATCTCGCCGGGCTCGACCGTGAAGCCGAACGGTGCGCCGTCCTTGGAGTTGTACTCGGCACGAGGCTGAGGGCTGTCGAGGTCGATGGTGAGGAGGCGGAGATTTGCCGAGCCGGCCGAGGGGCAAGCGACGCCGACGTGAGGTGCCGGTTCCTCCCGGGAAACGACGACCACCCGAAGATTGGCGATCTGTACCTGACGCGGTGCATTGCCCTGGACCGTCACTTGCAGTCTGCTCTCGCCCGCGTCGGTCCCGCCGTTCTTCAGCAGCCAGTCGTGGAAGCCGGTGCACCCGTCTCCTGGCCCTGTCGTCGGCGTCGCGCCCTTGGGAAGGACGCCGTGCACGCTCGTGTCATCGAACGCGCCGACCCTCGCTGGATTCGTCTCGACGGAGATCGTGGCGAGCGGCGCGTCGTTCTGTGTCAGTTTATCTGCCCCGTCCGTGAGGCGCGTGACGCCCCACGAGACGATCCCCACCACCACCGTCGTGACGACCAGTCCGGGCAGCGACAGCCATAATTCCCGTCGCCGCCTCCTCTCCCCCTGCCCGGTATCCCCAGGTTCAGGCGTCCCCTGTCTGGTATCCCCGGGTTCAGGCCTCCGACCGTGGTTTGCCATACGTGCCCCCGCTCTCACCATGGTTCCCTTCCGGCGCAGTGTCCCACCGCGTCGGTGTTGGCCGCAGTTGTCTTGTCACTCGTACGAGGGTCTGTGTAGCGAGCGCGGTGGCGTAAGTCGTCCTACAGCGGCAGCAGCGGCGGCGAGTGCATCGAATGCGCCCCCCTCGGCACCGCCGCCTGGCGCAAGGCCTCCTACAGCGGCGACACCGGCGGTGAATGCGTGGAGGTCGCCGACCTCACCGCCCACATAGCCCTCCGCGACTTTAAGAACCCCGCCCAAGGAACCCTCACCGTCACGGCGGAGGCCTTTACGGCCTTCGTCGCGGCCGCGTCGCGAGGTGCCCTCGGTGGCTGAGGGCGCCGCGCCCGTCGTCAGGACGGTGTCGCCGTGACCGGGTTTCCGCGGCCGGCGACCTGGGTCCGGATCGCGCCCATGCTCGCCGCGATGACCAGGGCGATGGCCGCGGCCTCCGGGGCGGTCAGGGCCTGGTCCAGGACCAGGAAGCCGGCCGTGGCGGCGATGGCCGGTTCCAGGCTCATCAGGACGGCGAAGGTGGGGGCGGGCAGGCGGCGCAGGGCGAGGAGTTCGAGGGTGTAGGGCAGCACGGAGGACAGCAGGGCGACCGCCGCGCCCAGCGCCAGGATCTCCGGGTCCAGCAGCGTCGTACCGGCCTCGGCGACACCCAGCGGCAGGAACAGCATCGCCGCCACCACCATGGCCAGCGCCAGCCCGTCCGCCTGCGGGAAGCGGCGCCCCGTACGGGCGCTGAAGACGATGTACGCCGCCCACATCGCGCCCGCCGCCAGCGCGAACGCCGCGCCGGCCGGGTCCAGGCCGTCGAACCCCCCGCCGCCGAGCAGGAAGACGCCGGCCAGGGCCAGGCCCGCCCAGAGGAAGTTGACCGCGCGGCGGGAGGCGACGACGGACAGGGCCAGCGGACCGAGCACCTCCAGGGTGACCGCCGGACCCAGCGGAATCCGGTCGACGGCCTGGTAGAAGAGGCCGTTCATCGCGCCCATGGTGATCCCGAAGACCACGACCGTGCCCCAGTCGGTGCGGGAGTGCCCGCGCAGCCGGGGCCGGCACACCAGCATCAGCACGACCGCCGCCACCACCAGCCGCAGCGTGACGATGCCCAGCGCCCCGGCCCGCGGCATCAGGCTGACCGCGAGCGCGCCACCGAACTGCACCGACAGCCCGCCCGCCAGCACCAGGCCGACCGGGCCGAGGGAACCGAACGCCGCGCCGAAACGGCCACCGCGCGCCCGCCCCGGTCCCGGCACGGGCGCCGGGGACGGCGCGGACGAGGACGGCACCGCGGACGAGGACGGCACCGGGGACGAGGGGGTGGCGTTCGGGGTGCTCACGGGGCCTTCCAGGGGCTCGGGACGGACCGGGGGGCGTGTGGCTCGCCGTGCGGAGCAGTCCAGGACAGTGGACTCGCCAGTCCAGGGTAGTGGACCAGGTCAGGCGTGTGAACCGCTTATGCCACTGACCTGCCGGACGCGGGGCGGTGGTGCCGTCGTCCGAAACGCCGTCTCAGCCGACGGACGACGTTTCGACCAGGTTTCCCCCACCGGCTAGTCTCCCCTCGTGGCTGAGATCCAGATTCCTGCTGACATCAAGCCCGCGGACGGTCGATTCGGCGCGGGTCCCTCCAAGGTGCGGGTGGAGGCGCTGGACGCCCTGGCCGCCACCGGTACGTCCCTGCTCGGCACCTCCCACCGCCAGGCCCCGGTGAAGAACCTGGTCGGCAAGGTCCGCGAGGGCATCTCCGAGCTGTTCCGGCTCCCCGACGGCTACGAGGTGATCCTCGGCAACGGCGGCTCCACCGCGTTCTGGGACGTCGCGACGCACGGCCTGATCGAGAACAAGTCGCAGCACCTCTCCTTCGGCGAGTTCAGCTCCAAGTTCGCCAAGGCCGCCAAGCTGGCCCCCTGGCTGGCCGAGCCCGACGTCATCTCCGCCGACCCCGGCACGCACCCCGAGCCGCAGGCCGCGGCGGGCGTGGACGTCTACGCGTTCACCCACAACGAGACCTCCACCGGCGTCGCCATGCCCATCGAGCGGGTGGCCGGCGCCGACGAGGGCGCGCTGGTGCTGGTGGACGCGACGAGCGGCGCCGGCGGTCTGCCGGTGGACATCGCCGAGACCGACGTCTACTACTTCGCCCCGCAGAAGTCCTTCGCCTCCGACGGCGGCCTGTGGATCGGCGTGTTCTCCCCGGCGGCGATCGAGCGCGCCGAGCGGATCCACGCCTCCGGCCGCCACGTCCCGGAGTTCTTCAGCCTCCCGACGGCGATCGACAACTCCCGCAAGAACCAGACGTACAACACCCCGGCGCTCGCGACCCTGTTCCTCCTCAACGAGCAGCTGGAGTGGATGAACGGCCAGGGCGGCCTGGACTTCACCACCGGCCGTACGAAGGACTCCTCGACCCGCCTGTACACCTGGGCGGACGAGTCCAAGTACGCCACCCCGTTCGTCTCCGACCCGGCCAAGCGCTCGCAGGTCATCGGCACGATCGACTTCACCGACGAGGTGGACGCGGCTGCCGTCGCCAAGGTGCTGCGCGCCAACGGCATCGTCGACACCGAGCCGTACCGCAAGCTCGGCCGCAACCAGCTCCGTGTCGCGATGTTCCCGGCGATCGACCCGGCGGACATCGAGGCCCTGACGAAGTGCGTGGATTACGTCATCGAGAAGCTCTAGCCTCCGGCGGCGATGCGTGAAGGGCTCCCGGCAATCGAATGACGCCTTTGGCGTATCCGGGACCTGGACATGACGTCGGCCTTCGTGACCCGGCGTGGTCGTGAAGGCCGACGTTGCATGTGAGTAGGTGTCGGTGTCGCCGCTCGCCAGGAAGGTCGACGGGCTCTCGGTCGGCGCGCCGGATCACTCCCGTCCCCGGGCGGAGCAGGAGGTGATCCCACTTCCATCGCCTCAACGCCTGGTGGATCGACACGGTTGCCGTGACGCACCGTACGACAATAGAGTCGCTCAGGTGACTGCCGGGTCGGCCATGCGCCATACACGAGTAAGGCACCCGGCCTCGGCGTGAACCCGAGGCGGGCAAGAGCCCCGCCCTTTCTCCGCGTCTTCCCTTCCTGCGCCCTACGCGGCGCTCCACAGCGGATCCAAGACTCGGAGACACATCCACACATGCCACGTGATCAGCACCGCCGGCCTGAACCCGAATCATCGGCCACCGTCCAGCTGAACCACACCGCCGTCTACGCTACGGACCGGCAACTGTCGGCCGAGTTCATCGCAGCGATCCTGGGGCTGAAGGTCGGCGCCCCCTTCGGGCCGTTCTTGCCCGTCGACCTGGGCAACGGCGTGACACTCGATTACTACGAGAAGCGTGAAGAGCCGATCCAGCCTCAGCACTACGCGTTCCTCGTGCCCGACGATCGATTCGACACCATGATCACCCGCCTGGAAGCGGTCGGGGTCACCTATTACGCCGACCCGGGCCACACCGAACCCGGCCGGATCAACCGCCTCTTCGGCGGTCGCGGCGCCTACTTCGACGATCCGGACGGCCACAACATGGAGATCATGACTCGCCCCTACACCCGGCCGTAGCAGACCGCCGAGCGGCGCGTCGGGTCTTCCACGCCATGTGATTCCCCAGCCCCTGGCCCCGAGCCGACGCCTGGCTCCGCGATGTGGCTGGGGAGCCACGGGGAATCGCCGGGGCCCATACGTGCCTTCTACTGACCGAACTGCGCGAGGAAGGCGGCCCATCCCTCCCGGGACACGGTGAGCAGCGGACCGTCCTGCCGCTTACTGTCACGGACGGCCCGGCCGCCGGATGCCGTGTGGGCGACCTCTACGCAGTTGTTCTCCTGCCCCGAGTAGGAGGACTTCCAGAAGCGGCCTACAACTTCGGTCACGATCCGTCTTCCTTCAAGCTCCGCAGTATGCCCCGGATGAGCTTGGCGCTCGCGTCCGGCGCCAGTGCGGACGATCGTAGTAGGTCGTAGGCATTGGCGTAAGCGGCCAGGTCTTCAGAGCCTTCGAGGACCGATGTGCCCCGTAGGTTGTCCAAAGTAACTGCCTCGACGGTCGGTTCCTCATCGAAGCTGAAGGAGGAAAAGGCGGATGTGGCACCAGCCAGCGCTCCCGCGCTGAACGGCAGCACCTGCACGGTCACGTTCTTGCGCTTGCCGATCTCAAGGATCGCGGACAACTGATCCCGGTGAATGTCGACGCCCACCAACGGATGCGTGATGACCGCCTCCCAGAGGATCGCCGTGTACGACGCCCCACCACCCTCGATCTTCGCCTGCCGCCCCACGCGGACCGTGACCAACTGGGCAACCCGTTCCGGATCGATGAAATGAGGGCCACCTGCGATGACGGCCTCCGCATAGGCCGGCGTCTGCAGCAGACCCGGCACCATGACCGGCTGCCACTCGCGGATGTAGGTCGCGTCGTCCTCCAGCGCAATGTGGTCCACGTAATCCGGCCGCAGGTGTGCGGCGTGCTCCAGCCACCAACCCCGGCGCTTGGACTGACGGGCCAGCCCCTCCAACTTCTGCCGGACTTCAACGTCACGTACCGCGTACGCGTCCAGTAGCGCCCGGATCTCGAGCGGGCGCGCGGACACATGCCCGGTTTCTATGCGGCTGACCCTGGTCTGGTGGGCCGCAATCACCTCGGCGGCCTGCACCTGATCCATCTTCGCCGCCAGCCGATACGCCTTGAGCGCGGCGCCAAGTCGCCGGCTGCGTACGGTCGGTCGTCCCCCGACGGGCATCCCAACCACCTCTCTTCGTCGCAACCCGACTCTAGAGCAAGCGGAGATCGAACATACATCTAACAGCATGCATGCACCTCACTTAGTTGCGAGTCTTCCCTAAGCGGCCCTAACCTCATGGACCAACGCAGCTTGCAGAAGCGCAACTTGCCGCTCCCTCAGGAGGCTCTCGCCCCCATGCCCGCAATCGAGACCTTCCGCATCCCCAAGCACAGGCGCCACGTGGCGACGGCCCGACAGCGTTTACACAAAGCCCTCGCCGACTGGGGCGTCGCCGACCAACTCGCGGACGCCGTACTCCTGCTGGCCAGCGAACTCGTCCCCAACGCGGTACTCCACTGCCGCGTGACCTACGCGCTGGTCGGGGTCACCCTGACGCTCGACGGACCGGAACTGACCCTGGAGGTCTCCGACCCGGACCGGGACAGACTCCCCCGGCTCCAAGACTCCGGCCCCGACGAGGAGGGCGGACGCGGGCTGACCCTCGTATCGGCACTGTCGGACGCGTGGGGCTGCCGACAGGACCCGTACACCAAGTGCGTGTGGGCCCGTTTCACGCTCGTGGGGAGGCGCGATGTGGCTCCGGCGGCTCCCTGAGACGCTCGCCCGGCGGCGCACCGGCCGGACGGCGGCAGCCCTCGCCCGCGAGGTACGCGAATCGGACCCGTACGTGTGGCCACTCCTCAGTCCGTACGACGCCCGCTGGCGCCGCTGGCACAAGCGCTGCCGCGCGGCGGGCCGCTACCTGCCGTGGCCGGGTGACGACCCTTGCTGGACGACGCCGGACCGGCCGCAGCCATCGCCCTGGCGAACCGAGGACGACGTGGTGCGGCCATACGTCCTCAGACCTTGATACTCCGGCGGACCCGGGCGATCACCTGCTGCGCCTCGACCCCGTAGACGGCCGACTCCGCGAGCGTGTCCCAGACGCGGCGATAGAGAGCGATCGTTTCGGCATCGTCGAGCCATAGTTCGGCGTGCCAGTCCTCAAGGACGACCACGCGCTCATCGAGCATGCAGAACGAGTTCGCCGGTGGAAGCCGTAGTGCGCGGTCCAGCGGAATGATGCCGAGGCGGACCGTGTCCATGCCCACGAGGCCGAGCAGCCGGTCCAGCTGTGCCACCAACACGTCCGGCGGACACACCTGAGCCCACAGCACGCCCTCCCACATGAGCAGCTTCAACTGCTTGCCCGGCTGGTAAAGCCACTCCTGTCGCCTCATCCGGGCTCGCACCGCTTCCTCGGTGTCTCGTGGAGAACGCCGGAGATCCGTGTAGCGCTCGAACACGTGGCGCGCGTAGTCGGCGGTCTGCACCATGCCGCAGACGGTGCTGTTCTCCCACATGACCAGGGTCCGGGATTCCCGTACGAGAGTGTTCCACGCCTCCTGGACAGGACCGTGTCCCGCCGCGAGCTGACGGCGCCAAGAGCGGATGTGGCTTTCGAAGCCCTTCAGCCGGGCGCGCAGTTCCGGAAGCACGGTGGGCTGTCCCACGGTCTCGGCCCACGCCTTCAAATCGTCATCCGTCGGCGTCTGCTTGCCGTTCTCCAGCTTGCTGACCTTCGACTGAGGCCACCCCAGCCGCTGCGCCACTTCTGTACCGGTGAGCCGGCCACCAGGGCTTTCGACGCGCAATTTCCTTAGTCTGCGGCCCAGTTCCTCACGCGCCCGCTGATAGTCCGTGCTCACCGGTACCCGTTCGTGTCTCTACGTGTCGCCGTTCATCTCGGCCGTGAACCGCTTCCACGGTACGGCGTGGTGCCAGGCGGCATCCCGGATCATGCAGCAGCGCACCACCTCCGCGGGCTCCGTGATCAGGTCCACGTGGGTGAGTTCGTCGTCCTGGTCGAACTGCAGGAGCGCGACAAGGCGGCTGTCGAACAGCCAGAAGTCCTCGGCGGGCAGGCGGAGTCGATCGGCGTCGGCTCGCCACATATTGCGGATGTCCTCACCGAAGCCGATGTTTCCCTTGGCGCAGTTGAGGAGGTAGCGCTGCCCGAGGGTGACGGGCCGGTCCACAAGGCGCACGCGTTCCATGCGCTTGCCCTGCTCGGTCTGCGCGCGGATCGTGTCGCGGAACCACCTGACCTCCGAGGCGTCCGCCCAGTCGTCGCCGACCTCCCCGGTGTCAACGAACCGCTGCCAGTGGTCGTTCTTCTCGTCGCTGGCGTACCGCTGGCGGGTCTCCAACCGCCACGCGGTGTGCTCGAACTTGCCGAACAGGCTGCCGAACTCGTCCAGATCGATCGTCCGCACCTGCCGCGTCCGCTCCTTCGGCGTCCAGTCCACCAGCAGATCACGCGGAACCACCACCGCGACCTCCCCCTCCGAGAGGTGCTGGAGCTGCGCGAGATCATTGTGATCAGTGAGCGGGGGGCCGTGCACGATCACCTCACCGGTGTCCAAGTCCTCGTGCACGGAAGGGCATCCGGTAACTCCGCTGCCCGTCCCGTTGAACCGTAACCTGCGCGCCACGTACGTCCGCCTTTCACTCATAGACGTTGTCGGTACGCCCCACCCTGTCGGCTGCACTGGGTGAATGTCCATGCATGCAGAGTGACCACGCGAGAATAACGGAGAATACTCACGCCCTCGCTCCCCTCCCCCTCCCTACGGTCGTCCCGAAGCCACACCGACCAGGAAGGGGCAGCAATGCCGAACCGGATTGACCTGTACCGACTCGACCTCACCGGCGCCTCGTTCACGACGGCGTGCGGTGGCAACACCCACCCGGACGGCGAATCCTGCGTGACCCTCGCCCGCATCGGTGAGGACGCCTGGGCCCTCGGCGACAGCAAGCAGCCGGACGTACCGCCGTTGCGGTTCACCACGGAGGAGCTGAGCGTGGCGGGCATCGACCCGACGCGGTTCGGCCTGACCATCTGAGCGCCTCCTCTCCCGGTAGGTCCGGACACGGCTTCGCGCTGCCTGGACCTACCGGGGATTCGTGATCACGGCAACGACACCGAACAGGACCACCGGTGCACCACCACGGCTATCTGTGGACCGGTCCGAAGGACCGCTTCGACCAGGAGGCACTGCGGCGCCCTCCCCACCCCGAACCGCCCCCGCCCGACAGCCGCCCCGAGCTGATCAGGCGGTACCGCGAAGTGGCCGCGGAGTTCCCCGCGTCGGACCTGCCTCCGTTGGAGACGGCCTACTGGCTGGTCAAGCCGCGTTCCCTGGTGCGGGGTACCTGGCCGGATGCCGGGGAAGCGGCGGCATGGCTCAGGGAGCGGCTGACCGAGTACGCGCCCCGCTTGACCTCCGGCGCCCCGTGCGACCCGGGCCACCTGTCCCTCCTCGTCGCATCCGCCGCCGACCGGCTGGGCTCAGGCGCCGACGTGTCGTTCGGCTTCTACCTCGAACGACCCTCGTACCTTTCCCTGTCCCTGGTCACCTGCTCCCCCAACCGTGGGAACTCCGCACTTCGCTGCCCCTTGGCATGACTCGGCGGTGAACCGCTCATCCCGCCTCACCGGCTGAGCCGCTGGAACCTGCGCACCGCGAGCGGCCGGTCAGCCCCGGCGGCGCAGCCGGCGCAGGCCCAGGAGCAGGGCGCAGGCGACGGCCGCCGCGACGGCGCCGGTTCCGGCGGAGAAGCCGCCGCCGTCCTCGTCCGCCGCCGAGCCGCCGCCCCCGGCGGGCGGCGTGGCGGAGCCGGCGGGCGCGCCGGGGGCGTCCAGGGGCTCCACCGTGCTTCCCGCGCCCTCGTTGCCGAACATGACCTTCGTCCCGTCGGCGGTGTACGTCACCGACTCCCCCTGCCCCAGGGACGGCACGCCCAGCCGCCCGGTGCGCCGGATCCGGCCGTCGTTCCAGTCGTAGGCGAGCGAGCCGAAGTAGCTGCGCACCACCAGCCGTTCGCCGTCCGGGGAGAACGCGGCGTCGGTGGCCTCCAGGTCGGCGACCGGGGCGACGGGCTCGAAGACGTTGGTGCCGCCGGCCGCCAGCTCCGCCGGCCCCTGGTAGAGGTGACCGCCCGCCTCGTTCTTGTCGATGATGTAGACGCGCCCGGTCCTCGGGTGCACCAGCAGCGACTCCGCGTCGCGCGGCCCGTCCGCGTACCGGACGACGTACTGCGTGGCCCGGACGGTGCGGTCCGTCAGCTCCTCGGGCTCGGGCAGCCGGTAGATCCAGACGTGGTCCCAGGTGCCGCCCAGGTTGTCGCCGATGTCGCCGACGTAGATCTGGTCCCCGGGGCCGATGGAGACGGCCTCGATGTCGCGGGGGCGGCCGACGCCGGTGAGGGTGAGGGTGGCGACGGTCTCGCCGGTGGCGCCGTCCACGGCGTACAGGTACGCCCCGTCGTCGCTGTCGTTGTGGGTCCAGTAGACGCCGGGGTGCCGGTGGGAGGCGGCGAGGCCGCTGGACTCGGTGATGCGCGGGTCCTTGATCGTGAACCCCTCGTCCCCGTCGGCGGCGGAGGCGGTCGGCACGGCGAGCGCCCCCGTGAGGAGGACCGCGGCGAGGAGGGCGAGGCGTCGGCGCATGCCCCAAGACTGCCACCCCGCACGGGGTTCCACCGGGGTGGCGGGCCTCACACCTCGTCCCGCCGGTGATCGTCCATGATGAGCGGATGCTCCGGTTCATGCCCGTAGGCGACTCCATGACCATCGGCAGCGCGGGCGAACACACATGGCGCTACCGGCTGTGGCGGCACCTGTGCGAGACGTACGGCAGCCCGTTCACGTTCGTCGGCCCGCGCGAGTCGCTGTACGACAAGACGGCCGAGGCGCCGGTGTCGTACGCCTACGCCGAACCGGGCTTCCCGCGCGCCCACCTGGCCGGCTGGGGCGAGGGCTGGCTGCACCTGGCCCCGCTGATCGGCGGGGCGGTCCGCGACTGCCGCGCGGACGTGCTGCTGGTCTCACTGGGCCTGATCGACCTCGGCTTCTACACGAACGCCGAGCAGACGGCGGAGAACGTCCGCGCCTTCGTCGCGCACGCGCGCGAGGCCAACCCGCACGTCCGCATGGTGCTGCTGCCGGTGATGCCGAACGTGCGCTGCGCGTCGGACGCCTCCTTCGCCGCGCGGGTGACCGCCTTCAACGACCTCCTCGCCGAGACCGTCGCCGACCTGGACCGGCCCCGTTCCCCGCTGCTCACGGCGGCGCCCCCGGCGGCGTACGACATCCACACGGACACCTACGACGGCACCCACCCGAACGCGAGCGGCGAACACGCCGTCGCCGGGGCGTTCGCGACGGCCCTGTACCAGGCGTGGGGACTGGGCGGGGAGTACCAGGCGTGGGGACTGGGCGGGGAGTACCCGGACCGATGAGCGTGAGCCGACTGCGCGGCCGTGCCCGCCGGGCGGGCGGCCCGGTCGCGGTGGCCGTGGGGGTGGTGAACGTGCTGCTGTGCTGCGGGCTCCTTCCGCTGGCGACCGGGGGCCTGCCGGGCGCCGGGGCCACCACGAGGGAGCAGGAGAACGCGGCCCAGGAGCTCGCGTTCCAGATCTTCGGCTGCTGGTTCCTGGGCGGGCTGCTGCTGTTCGCCGTGCTCGGCCTGGGGCGGGCGCTGTGCGTCCACCTGGCCACGCTGCTGCTCGCGCCGGCCGCCGTGCTCGTGCTGAGCGCCGTGGTCCTGGTGTGACGCACGGCGGGTCCGGGTCCCGGGACCGGCAGTGCGTCCCTCGCGCTTGCCTGGAGCGCACTCCAGGCCGTTGGCTTGGGGACCATGAAGTACACGCAGCTCGGACGCACCGGACTCAAGGTCAGTCGCCTCGTCCTCGGCACGATGAACTTCGGCCCCCAGACCGGGGAGACCGACAGCCACGCGATCATGGACGCGGCGCTGGACGCGGGGATCAACTTCTTCGACACCGCGAACGTGTACGGCTGGGGCGAGAACAAGGGCCGTACCGAACGCATCATCGGCGACTGGTTCGCCCAGGGCGGTGACCGGCGCGACAAGGTCGTCCTCGCCACCAAGGTGTACGGCAACATGGGCGCGGACGGCTCCCCGGCCTGGCCCAACCACGACCGGCTCTCCGCGCTGAACATCCGGCGCGCGGTGGACGCCAGCCTCGCCCGGTTGCGGACCGACCGCATCGACGTCTACCAGTTCCACCACGTCGACCGCGCCACGCCCTTCGAGGAGATCTGGCAGGCGATCGACACCCTGGTGCAGCAGGGCAAGATCCTCTACGTCGGGTCCAGCAACTTCCCCGGCTACAAGATCGCCCAGGCCAACGAGATCGCCGCCCGCCGTCACGGCACCATCGGCCTGGTCAGCGAGCAGTGCCTGTACAACCTCTTCGAGCGCCGCGCCGAGATGGAGGTCGTCCCGGCCGCGCAGGACTACGGGCTCGGGGTCATCCCCTGGTCGCCGCTGCACGGCGGACTGCTCGGCGGGGTGCTGAAGAAGGAGGTCGAGGGCGGGCGCCGGGCCTCCGGGCGAGCCGCCGACACGCTGGCCGACCCGGTCGCCCGCGGGCGGATCCAGGCGTACGAGGACCTCCTCGACAAGCATGGGGTGGAGCCCGGTGAGGCCGCCCTGGCCTGGTTGCTCACCCGGCCCGGCGTGACCGGCCCGATCGTCGGCCCGCGCACCGCGGAGCAGCTCGGCTCCGCGCTGCGGGCGGTCGAGCTGGAACTGCCGCAGGAGCTGCTGACCGGCCTGGACGAGATCTTCCCGGGCCCGGGGCCGTCCCCGGAGGCGTTCGCCTGGTAGCCGCCGCGGCCGCCGTACGGAGGGGGGCGCGGGGGCGGGCGGCCGGCCACGGTCGCGCGGGCCGCGCCCCCGCTCCCGGGCGCCCCGCGGGGCGCGCTACCGCACGGCCGAGGCCAGGGCCACCACGACGAACATCAGCACAAGCGCACCGGCCATGATCCGGTTCCGGGTTTTCGGGTCCACGTACCGAGACTAACCGGCCCCGCCGAGCGGCCAGCGGGCGACCGCCTCGTAGCGGGGCTGCTCGCCCGGCACCCCGGAGGTCGGCAGGTTGCTGCGCACCAGCGCCAGCTCCTGCACCGTCCAGGTGCGGCTGGTGAATCCGGCCAGCGCGTCGAGATACGGGCGCAGGTCCCGGGCGTCCCGGCTGCGGGCCAGGGTCAGGTGGGCCTTGTAGCGCCGGTGCTCCCCCAGCTCCAGGCCCGCCTTGCGGGCCGCCGCCTCCGCCCGCTCGGCCAGCAGCCGCAGCGTCGCCAGGTCCCCGGCGGCCCCGGCCCACAGCGCCCGCCCGTGCCCGAACTGTCCCCCGCCCCGCACGGCCAGCTCGAACGCCGGCGTGCGGTGCGCGGCCCGCTCCAGCCGGGCCGACAGCTCCGGTACGACGTCCTCGCCGACCTCCCCGTAGAAGGCGAGGGTGAAGTGCCAGCCGGGCCGCCCGGTCCAGCGCAGCCCGTCGGCGCCGGGCAGCTTCCGCAACACGGCCAGCTCGGCCGCGAGGTCGCGGCTGACGTCCGCGGGGGGCAGTACGGCGGCGAAGAGTCTCATGGGGCCAGTCTGCCCGGGCCCCTCCCCGGGCCCGGGCAGGCTCCGGGCCCCTCCCCGGGCCCGGGCAGGCACCGGTCCGCCGGGCGCCGCGGCGCCCGCTCACGCCACCGCCGCCAGCTCCTCCCGGCGCTCGCGGGGCACGAAGCGCACCCTCGGGTGGCCGCGGTGCCAGCCCACCGACAGCCGCAGGTTGCCGGCGCGGGCCAGGACCAGGCCGATGGCGAGGGCGGCCAGGGCCGCCACCGCGCCGCCGGTGGCGAGCCCGACGCGGGCGCCGTAGGTGTCCGTGATCCAGCCGACCAACGGGGCGCCGACCGGGGAGCCGCCCAGGAAGACCATCATGTACAGGGCCATGACCCGGCCGCGCATCGCCGGCTCGGTGGCCATCTGGATGCCGGTGTTGGCGGTGACGTTGACCGTCATGCCGAAGACGCCGAGCGGGATCATCAGCAGGGCGAACAGCCACAGCGACGGGGTCACCGCGGCCAGTATCTCCACCGTGCCGAAGACCAGCGCCGCCGCGGTCAGCAGCCGCATCCGGACCGTGCTCCGGCGGGCGGCGAGCAGCGCACCGGTCACCGAGCCGACCGCCATGAGGGTGTTGAACAGGCTGTATGTGCCCGCGCCGACGTGGAACACCTCGTCCGCGAAGGCCGAGAGGTAGACCGGGAAATTGAACGCGAACGTCCCTATGAAGCCGACCAGCACGAGCGGCCATATCAGCTCCGGGCGCCCGGCGACGTACCGCAGGCCCTCGCGCAGCTGCCCCTTGCCGCGCGGGGCGCGCTGGACGGGGTGCAGTTCGCGCCCGCGCATCAGCAGCAGGCCGACGAGCGGGGCGACGTAGGACAGGCCGTTGAGGAGGAACGCCCAGCCGGTGCCCACGCCGGTGATCAGCACGCCCGCGACGGCGGGGCCGATCAGGCGGGCGGAATGAAAGTTCGCGCCGTTCAGGCTGACCGCGTTCTGGAGCTGGTCGGGGCCGACCATCTCACTGACGAAGGACTGGCGGGCGGGGTTGTCGACGACCGCGGCGAGGCCGACCGCGAAGGCGGCGACGTAGACGTGCCAGACCCGCACGTGCCCGGTCAGGGTCAGGGCGGCGAGGGCCAGGCCCGTGAGCGCCATCGCCGTCTGGGTGACCATCAGGGTGGGGCGCTTGGGGAGGCGGTCGACCAGGACGCCGCCGTACAGGCCGAAGAGCAGGATCGGCAGGAACTGGAGGGCCGTCGTGACACCGACGGCCGTGGCGGAGCCGGTGAGGCTGAGGACCAGCCAGTCCTGCGCGATGCGCTGCATCCAGGTGCCGGTGTTGGAGACGACCTGGCCGAGGAAGAACAGGCGGTAGTTGCGGACGCGCAGCGAGCTGAACATCGAGGACGGGCGGGGGCCGGGGGCGGGCCGGGTGTCGTGGGCGGCCGGTGCGGGGGCGGAGTCTGCTCCGGGTCCCGTACTCAACAGGGTTCGCCTCCTTTGAGCGGTGCGGTTACAGGTGGGCGAGCTTTTCCAGCACGGGGGCGGCGGCACGCAGTTTCGCCCACTCGTCCTCGTCGAGGTCCTCGGCCAGCGAGGCCAGGAACGCGTTCCGCCGGCGACGGCTCTCCTCGAGCATCGCCTCGGCCCGCTCCGTCTGGGTGACGACCTTCTGGCGCCGGTCCTCGGGGTGCGGCTCCAGCCGGACCAGCCCCTTGGCCTCCAGCAGCGCGACGATGCGGGTCATCGACGGCGGCTGCACATGCTCCTTGCGGGCGAGTTCGCCCGGGGTGGCGCTGCCGCAGCGGGCCAGGGTGCCCAGGACCGACATCTCGGTCGGGCTCAGCGACTCGTCGACCCGCTGGTGCTTGAGCCGACGGGACAGCCGCATCACGGCTGATCGCAGGGAGTTCACGGCGGCTGCGTCGTCGCCATGGGTGAGGTCCGGCATGTTCTTTAGCTTAACTCATTACCATGACTAAGGAAACTCGGGACACCCCCGATCGCCCGTGACGCGCACCACGGACACGCCGACTTCACCCGTACGAGTGATACGGCCGCGAAACGTGTCATGTCACCCGGGGGCACCCCCGGGGCCCTCGTGTCCCTGGGGGCCGGCGTGCTCAGCCCGCGCGGGGACGGCGACCTGCTCGAACGCCCGCGACGCCGGGCGGCGAAACGCGGCATGAGCGTCCGGGACCATGTCGTCCGGACGCTCCTGCGCGATGACTTCGACGAGCGGTTCCAGGCCGCCGCCGAGGAGGCGGAACGGTTCTACGGGGTGAGCGGAACGGTTCTACGGGGTGACCGGAGCCGGGGCCCGGCCGCCCCACGGCTCAGGTCAGACCCAGGGCCGGCATCAGGTAGGAGAAGGTGAACACCGCCGCCACGGCGTACATCGCCGCCGGGACCTCCCGGCCCCGGCCCGCGGCCAGGCGCAGCACCGCGAAGGTGATGAAGCCCATGCCGATGCCGTTGGTGATCGAGTAGGTGAACGGCATCATCACCATCGTCACGAAGGCCGGCATGGCGATCGTGTAGTCCGACCAGTCGATCTCCCGGATGTTGCCGGCCAGGATCAGGAAGCCGACCGCCACCAGCGCCGGGGTCGCCGCCTGGGACGGGACCATGGTCGCGACGGGCGTCAGGAACAGGGCGACGGCGAACAGGCCGCCGGTGACGACGTTGGCGAAGCCGGTCCGGGCGCCCTCGCCGACCCCGGCCGTGGACTCCACGAAGCAAGTGGTGGCCGAGGCGGAGCCGGCGCCGCCCGCGGCGACCGCGATGCCGTCGACGAACAGGACCTTGTTGATGCCCGGCATCTGCCCCTGGGCGTCGGTCAGCCTGGCCTCGTCGCTGACGCCCATGATCGTGCCCATCGCGTCGAAGAAGCACGACAGCAGCACCGTGAAGACGAACAGGACGCCGGTCAGCAGCCCGACCTCGGCGAAGCCGCCGAACAGGCTGACCTCGCCGATCAGGCCGAAGTCGGGGGTGGCCAGGGGGTTGCCGGGCCACTCCGGGGTGGTCAGGCCCCAGGACGGGATGTCGGCGAGGGCGTTGACGATCACCGCGACCACCGTCATGGCCACGATCGAGATCAGGATCGCGCCGGGCACCTTGCGCACGATCAGCGCCAGCGTGAGCAGCACGCCGAGGACGAAGACCAGCACCGGCCAGCCGTCGAGGTGACCGGTCGCGCCGAGCTGGAGCGGGACGGTGGTCTGGGCGGCGTCCGGGATGCGGGAGACGAAACCGGCGTCGACCAGGCCGATCAGCAGGATGAACAGACCGATACCGATGGAGATGGCCTTGCGCAGGCCGAACGGCACGGCGTTCATCACCCGCTCGCGCAGGCCGCTGGCGACCAGCAGCATCACCACCAAACCGGCCAGCACCACCATGCCCATGGCGTCCGGCCAGGACATCCGGGGGGCGAGCTGGAGGGCGACCACCGAGTTCACGCCCAGGCCGGCGGCGAGCGCGATCGGCACGTTGCCGACGACGCCCATCAGCAGGGTGGTGAACGCCGCGGTCAGCGCGGTGGCGGTGACCAGCTGCCCGTTGTCGAGCTGGTGGCCGTACATGTCCTTCGCGCTGCCCAGGATGATCGGGTTCAGCACGATGATGTAGGCCATCGCGAAGAAGGTGGCGAGACCGCCGCGGACCTCTCGGGACAGCGTGCTGCCGCGTTCCGAGATCTTGAAGTAGCGGTCGAGGGCGCCGTACGCGGGCGCGCCGCCCGGCTGCTCGGGCGCGGGAGCCTTGGGGGAGGCCGAGGTGGGCATTTGTTCTTTCCTACGAACAGAATCGGTCAAAGGCAAACGGCTTCAGTATGAACATATGAGATAAGAAGTGCTATCTCCGCGCGTAGACCCTGGGGCCGGCCGGCGCGCCCCGCGCCCCGCCGGCCGCCCCGGCCGCCTCGTAAGCTGTGCACATGGCGAAGTGGACCCCCAAGCACGAGGCGCCGGAGCCCCTGGAGGGCCCCGTGGTCGGCACCATCACCGGCGGCACGATCGTCTGGTTCGCCCTCTTCCTGGCCCAGCTGCCCTTCTACGGCTGGTTCGACGAGCACGGCCACACCTGGTGGCTGTGGACCTGCCTGGCCGGCGGCGGTCTGGGCCTGCTGGGCATCTGGTACGTCCGCCGCCGCGACGCCGCCCTGCGCCGCGCCGCGGCCACCCGCGGGCGGACCACGCCGACGCCCTAGCTGGGCCGTGTATCGGAAGTTCTGCCAGATGGCGCGAATATCGACCACACATGGCTGTCAGTGCCCTCAAGTAGGTTCTGTCCCTTCGACCCGACAGATGGGCCGCTAAGCTGAAGGACTCGTCGTAGTGAGCATGTACCTGCACTTTCGCGCCGTGGCTGAGTCCGAGATCCGGGACGACCACACCTGGCTCGCTGCGTTCATGTCTGAGGCCTGGGAAAACGACACTGCCGAGTACGCAGCGGGCATCGCCCACTCGATCAACAAGGGCTGGGACGCTGTCAACGACCTCTATACCGCGGCCAATGCCCTCTACACAGATGCCGACGAGCCCTGGACACTGCCGATCTACGGCGGCCGCCCCGTGCCCCACAGCGCTGGCGCCGACCCTTCCGATCCTCCGCTGATGCTTCTGGAGCCGCCTGGTGTGTCACAGGCCGCGCGTTTCCTTACGACTGTCTCTTTCGACGAGCTGTGGAACGTCGTCGGTGCCAGGTTCAGTGCCCTCGTCTGCGCCAGGCAGGAGTACCTCGAACATCACCGGGACCTCCGAGAGTTCTATGGGCAGGCGGCTTCGGCAGGCCACGCTGTGGTCAAAGTGGTGTGGGCTTGAGAAGTGGCCATGTGCTGGTCACAGCCATTCGTTGATGGCTGCGACCAGCACGGTCGTCTCATAGCGGACCGCGAGTTTGTCGTACCGGGTGGCGACAGCGCGATGCCTCTCGAGGCGGTTGATCCCGCACTCGACCGCGTGGCGCTCGCGGTAATCGATCGGGTCGAAATGCGGAGGCCGGCCGCCGCGGGAGCCGAGCTTCTGGCGGTTGCGTGCCTGGTCGGCCTTGTCCGGGATGGTGCAGCGGATCCCCCGGCGGCGCAGGTAGGCACGGTTCTTCCTGGAGGCGTACGCCTTGTCGGCCCGCACGCGGTCAGGGCGGACGCGTGGTCGGCCCGGCCCGAGGCGGGGCACGCGGACCTCTGCCAACACGGGTTCGAACTGCGGCGAGTCTCCGCGCTGTCCTGCCGTCACCACAATCGACATGGGCTTCTGACCCTGCTCGATGGCCAGGTGCAGCTTGGTGGTGAACCCGCCGCGCGAGCGTCCCAGCCCGTGATCACCAGGCTCGGTGAAGATGCCGCCCGGTGGTTCTTTCCGCAGGTCACCTTGCTTGCGGGCCCCGGCCGCATGCTGGTGGGCGCGGCACACCGTGGAGTCGATGCTCAGGTCCCACGTGATCGCACCCTTCGCGTCGGCCAGGGACTGAAGCCGGGTGAGGATGCGGTGCCAGGTGCCGTTCCGTTGCCATCGGCGGAACAGGTCGTAGACCCGGCCCCACGGCCCGTACTCAACGGGCACGTCCCGCCACGGGACACCGTACGGACCCGGAACCGTATGCCGTCGATCAGCTGCCGCCGAGACCAGACGGGCGGCCGCCCCGCCTTGGCACCCTTCGGCAACAACGGCTCCAGCACCGCCCACTGCTCGTCCGTGAGATCTCCCCGCCCCATGCACCGTGATCATTCATCGCTCGTGATCCACTTTCGACACACGCTCCAGTGCCGCGGCAGGCACCAGGGAACGTCTCACCGCCCCGTGCGCCCGAGGTCCTACCGCCGTCCTCCCGTGGTCGGATCTTCATCCCGCTCGGGGGGTGAAGGCCTCCTTCCGCACGTACCGTCGAAGGCATGACGCACCCCGACGCGGGCGCCGGTCTCGATCCCGCGCACTCCTCGCGCGCGCCCGCCGCCACGACCGGGCTCACCGCCGCCGAGGTCGCCGAGCGGGTGACGCGCGGGCAGGTCAACGACGTGCCGGTGCGCAGCAGCCGGTCGATGGCCGACATCGTCCGCGCCAACGTCTTCACCCGGTTCAACGCGATCATCGGCGTGCTCTGGGTGATCATGCTGGCCGTCGCGC
Organism: Streptomyces cinereospinus; assembly: GCF_042430725.1. Lineage (NCBI taxonomy): Bacteria > Bacillati > Actinomycetota > Actinomycetes > Kitasatosporales > Streptomycetaceae > Streptomyces > Streptomyces cinereospinus. The sequence goes on from NZ_JBHMCY010000007.1 coordinate 56,806, forward strand.
CGATCCAGGACAGCCTCTTCGGCTTCGTCATCCTCGCCAACACCGGCATCGGCATCCTCCAGGAGTGGCGGGCCAAGAAGACGCTGGACTCCCTGGCCCTGATCGGCGAGGTGCGCCCGACCGTGCGGCGCGACGGGGTGGCCGCCGAGGTGGGCACGGGCCAGATCGTGCTGGACGACCTGATCGAGATCGGGCCGGGCGACAAGGTCGTCGTCGACGGGGTGTGCGCCGAGGCCGACGGGCTGGAGATCGACGAGTCCCTGCTCACCGGTGAGGCCGACCCGGTCGTCAAGCGGCCGGGGGACCAGGTCATGTCCGGCAGCTTCGTGGTCGCCGGGGCCGGGGCGTTCCAGGCCACCAAGGTCGGGCGGGAGGCGTACGCCGCGCAGCTCGCCGAGGAGGCGTCCCGGTTCACGCTGGTCCACTCCGAGCTGCGCTCGGGCATCTCCACGATCCTCAAGTACGTGACGTGGATGATGATCCCGACCGCGGTCGGCCTGATCATCAGCCAGCTGGTGGTGCAGCGTACCGACTTCCGGGACTCCGTCGCCCGCACGGTCGGCGGCATCGTCCCCATGGTCCCCGAGGGCCTGGTGCTGCTCACCTCCGTCGCCTTCGCGATCGGCGTCATCCGCCTCGGCCGCAAGCAGTGCCTGGTCCAGGAGCTGCCCGCGATCGAGGGCCTGGCCCGCGTCGACACCGTCTGCCTCGACAAGACCGGCACCCTCACCGAGGGCGGCATGGACGTCACCGAGCTGCGCACGCTGGACGGCCACGACGAGGCGTACGTACGGCAGGTGCTGGGCGCCCTCGGCGAGTCCGACCCGCGCCCGAACTCCTCCCTCCGGGCGATCATCGACGCCTGCCCCGACAGCGACGACTGGCGGTGCGTCGAGGCGCTGCCGTTCTCCTCCGCCCGCAAGTACAGCGGCGCGTCCTTCAGCGAGGGCAACGGCGAGTCCAGTACCTGGCTCCTGGGCGCGCCCGACGTGCTGCTGCGCGAGGACGACCCGGCCCTCGCCGACACCGGCCGGCTCAACGAGCGGGGCCTGCGGGTGCTGCTGCTGGCCCGTGCCGCGGGCGACCTGGACTCCCCCGAGATCACTCGCGACGCCAAGCCGGCCGCCCTGGTCGTGCTGGAACAGCGGCTGCGCCCCGACGCCGCCGACACCCTGCGCTACTTCGCCGACCAGGGTGTCGCCGCCAAGGTCATCTCCGGCGACAACGCCGTGTCGGTCGGCGCGGTCGCGGGCAAGCTGGGGCTGGCCGGTACGACGGTCGACGCGCGCCGGCTGCCCGCCGACCGGGACGGGATGGCGCGCGCCCTGGACGAGGGCACCGTGTTCGGGCGGGTCACCCCGCAGCAGAAGCGGGACATGGTCGGGGCGCTCCAGTCCCACGGGCACACGGTCGCGATGACCGGCGACGGCGTGAACGACGTGCTCGCCCTGAAGGACGCCGACATCGGCGTCGCGATGGGCTCGGGCTCGGAGGCGACGCGGGCGGTGGCGCAGATCGTGCTGCTGAACAACAGCTTCGCCACGCTGCCGTCGGTGGTGGCGGAGGGCCGCCGGGTGATCGGCAACATCACGCGGGTGGCGACCCTGTTCCTGGTCAAGACGGTGTACTCGGTGCTGCTGGCGATCCTGGTGGTGTGCTCGCAGGTGGAGTACCCGTTCCTGCCGCGCCATCTGACGCTGCTGTCCACGCTGACGATCGGCGTCCCCGCCTTCTTCCTCGCCCTGGCCCCGAACAAGGAGCGGGCGCGGCCGAACTTCGTGCGGCGGGTGATGCGGTACTCGGTCCCCGGCGGGGTGCTGGCCGCGCTGGCGACGTTCGCGACGTACCTGGTCGCCCGGCAGTACTACACCGGGCCCGGGGCGCTGGCCGCGGAGACGAGCGCCGCGACGCTGACGCTGTTCCTGATCGCCATGTGGGTGCTCGCGATCGTCGCCCGCCCCTACACGTGGTGGCGGGTGGCGCTGGTGGCGGCGATGGCCGCGCTGTTCGTGGTCGTGCTGGCGGTCCCCCGGCTCCAGGACTTCTTCGCGCTGCGGCTGGTGGGGATGACGGTGCCGTGGATCGCGGTGGGGATCGCGGCCGGGGCGGCGGTCGTCCTGGAAGTGCTGTGGAAGTGGGTCGACCGCCGCGTGCCCGCGTAGCGCCGGGGCCGGGGCCGGGGGCTGTCCCGTCGGCCTGCCCGCGTAACGCCGGGACCAGGGCCCAGAGGCTGCCCCGTCGGCCTGCCCGCGTAACGCCAGGGCCAGGGGCCCAGAGGCTGCCCCGTCGGCCTGCCCGCCTAACGCCAGGGCCAGGGCCCAGAGGCTGCCCCGTCGGCCTGCCCGCGTAACGCCAGGGCCAGGGGCCCAGAGGCTGCCCCGTCGGCCTGCCCGCCTAACGCCAGGGCCAGGGCCCAGAGGCTGCCCCGTCGCTCGGGCCGGATCAGCCGCGAGCCCGGCGTGATCGGCGGGACACCCCTCAGGGTCGCCCGGGCGGGGCGACTCGGGCGGCACGTGGAGGGAAGCGGCCCCGGGGGCGGTGCCCCGGGGCCGGTGCGCGCCGTGCCTATCGCACGTCGACGAAGTCGCCCGTGGCGTTGACCGCCGCGTGGCTGGAGTTGCCCTTGAAGACGTACCGGTAGTAGCCGTCGACCGACGCCTGGACCGTCGTCTTGAGATCACCCTTGGTGTTGGTCCTGACGGTCTTCACGTCGGAGTACGCGGTCGCGCTCCTCTTGCGGAACTGGAGGGTGACCGACTGGCCGGCGTAGGCGCCGTAGGTAAGGGTCTCCCAGTTGGCGCGGGTCAGCTTGCCGGTCACGGTGAGGGTCGCGCCCTTCTTCACCGGCTCCGGCGCGGCGTTGGCCGTCAGCCTCGTGGCGCGCTGGAAGTGGAAGGACCCGGCCTTCTCCTTCCACAGGAAGTCCCCGTCCTCGGCGTCGATCCACGCGCCGACGTACCAGGTTCCGGCGTTGCTGTTCCAGTAGGCGTCGGTCCTCGGGTCCACCGTCACCGAGGCGGTGCAGGTCGAGGTGGTGGCGTTGACCGCCTTGCAGGCCGGCCTGCTGGTCGACTCGTACCCGTAGCCGGGGCCCACCAGGTCGAACGAGTCGGCGCCGGCGATACCCGAGTCGTCCGTCGCCGTCACGCTGACCGTGATGGTCCTCGCCCCGGAGGTCGACATCGACACTTTGTTGTCGCCGTCGACCACCACCTTGGTGATCTTCGTGTCGCCGTACCCGCCGTCCAGCGGGCCGACCGGAGCGGCCTGCGCGGCCGGCGCGACGGCGGCGGACAGGGCCAGGGCGCCGGAGACGGCGGCCACGGTGGCTCGTATACGCACTGCGTCCCCCATGAGGAGAGGGACCTCGCCGCCGCGCGCACCGTGCGGTGCGTGAGCGCGGCGAGGCCCGGATGATCGTGGAGTCTGTTGACTCACGTGATCAGACGTGGAGTGATCGTCAAAGGTTGTACGACCGGTGAGAGTTGTGTGCGGAGATCTTCACAACACGGCCGCACGCTCCGGGCCCGCTGCCGCGCCGCCCCGGCCGCGCCGCCCGCCTCAGTCGAACCAGCGGTCCCGCGCCAGCTCCTCCGTGCGCGACGGGTCCTCCAGCAGCGCCGCCACCTCGAACCGCCGCGGCCACTGTCCCGCCGCCCAGGCCAGCCCGGCCGCGACGCCCTCCAGGGTCGCGGCGTGCAGCACACCGTCGCCGGTCAGCCGCCAGTCGATCTCCACACCGTCGACCACCAGTTCCTCGTGCTCGACGTAGGCCCGCGGCGTCCGCGCCCCCAGCAGCACCCGTACCGGCTCCGGTACGCCGTGCTCGGTGCCCTCGGAGTCGACCCGGCCGGTGACGGACTCGCTCAGCCGCCGCACCTGGAACAGATCCGCCAGGTCGGCCGCGCGCGCCGGCGCCACCGGCAGCAGCGGCACGCCCCCGGTGAAGGGCAGCAGGTCGGGCGAGTCGACGACCACCGCCTCGGCCGCGTCCACCACCTCGACCCGCCCGTCGACCACGGCCCGCAGCTCCTCCGGCAGGGTCACCTGCTCGGGATCCAGCCCGGCCAGCGCGCCGTACAGGGCGTGCAGTTGGGCCCCGGTGACCGGCCGCCCGGGGTCGGCGAGCCGGTCCAGCAGCTCGGCGGCGCCGCCCGGCTCGTCCAGCAGGGCGGCCACCGAGGTGCGCACGCCCAGCGCCCGCAGCACCTGCTCGTCGTGGAAACCGGTGGCGTCGGCCTCGTCGTACAGGCCGTGCAGCAGCGGGTCCCCGCCGGCCGCCAGCAGCCCGGCCGGCCGGCGCCCGTCCAGCACCGGGTGCCCGCGCAGCCACCACGCGGTGTACGGCCGTACGACCTCGTGGGTGCCGTCGGGCAGCAGGACGCGCACCGGCTGGGTGAGCGCGTCCCGCAGCGGCGGCCGGGCGAGCAGGGCCAGGGCCTGCGGCCACTTGTCGTCGTCCACCAGGTCCAGGTCCCGTACGGCGACCAGCTCCGTGGCGACCGGCGGGACCGGCGCGTCGGGGAAGCGGTCGAGGACGTCCTCGCACCACACGTCCACCGCGTCCAGCAGGCCGGGGTCGTCGGGCTCGGCGAAGTCGCCGTCGCGTGGCTCCAGTTCGTCGGGGTCGAGGACGACGTCCGTGGCGCGCACCAGGGCGAAGGTGACCAGCACCCCGCAGGCGGCCAGCGGCCGCTCACCGAAGCGTTCGGCCAGGTCGGCGTCCACCGCGGCCAGTTCGTCCTCGCGCATGACCTGGGCGAAGGGGCTGCCGGGGAAGACCAGCTCACCGGCGGGGGCCAGCTCCCCCTCCTCGTCCGGGAGGGCGAGGGCGCCGAGCCACGGCTCGTCACCGGGCTCCAGGTCGGCGTCCCGGACCAGGGACAGGACAGTGTCCGCCAGCTCGTCGGCGTCCAGGGCGTCCTCCTCCCAGGACAGCCCGCCCTCGTCCTCCAGGGAGCCGGCGACGGCGGCGCGCACCTGAGGGGTGGTCAGCACCGCGCGGGGCGTCGCGGGCAGCGCGCCCAGCTTCTCCAGCAGCGGGTGCACGGCGTCCGGGTGGGCGACCTTCAGACCGAGCCGGGCGAGGACCTCGGGGGCGACCCGGGCGGCGTCGGGGGCGGGCAGCAGGACCTGCCGGGGCCCGATGGTGGTCCGGGTGGTGCCGGCGAGCGGCACGGGCAGGCCGGTGAGCCGGTCCGGGTCGACGCCGGCGAGGCTGTCGTACAGCCGCCGCCACCAGCCGGGCTCCTTCTCCAGCCCGGCCAGCCGGTCGACGGCGTCGGACAGCCGCACCCGGGCGACGCCCAGCGTGCGCAGCTCCGCCCGGCGTTCCAGCCCGGCGGGCAGCAGGGTGGGCAGCACCTCGGCGAGCACGCGCACGGTCTCGGCGCCGGCCCCCTCGACCACCTCGGCGTCCCGCGGCCGGAGCGACTCGGGCAGCTCCTCGTCGTCGCCCGGGTGGGCCGGGGGCAGGAAGGCGGTGCGCGGCAGCCGCCGCAGGATCGCCTCCCGCAGCGCCCCGTCCAGCTCGCCCTTGCCCAGCGGCCCGGGCACGAGGCCGATGATCCCCTCGGTCACCGGCCGCCACTCGGCGAGCAGTCCGGCGTAGGCGTCGGCGGTCTTCTCGACCAGGAAGCCGGTCAGCGGGCCGGGCGCGACGTGCCGCCGGGTGGCGTCCAGCGGGAAGGACGCGATGAGCAGGGCGGGCACGCCCAGGGGCTCGTCGCTGGGGGTGGGTGCGTGCACGACGGGGCTGGTGCGCGGGCGGACGGGGGTGCCGTCATCGGCCACGGGCACGGCCCAGGTGACCGACCAGTACGGGCGCAGCCGCTCCTCGACCGGCCGGTCGGCGAGCAGCTCGGGCGGGAGCGCGCCGTGCGCGGCGGCGGTCCGCCACCGGGTGGCGCCGTCCCGCGAGTCGTCCACGACGGTCAGCGCGCCCTCGGCCCGCCGGCGCAGGGTGCGGGGCGCGTCGGCGCCGGTCTCGACGACGACCTCCTCCAGTCCCGGCAGGGTGAGCAGCAGCGCGTCGTCCACGGCGTGCAGCAGGCGCTCGGCGAGGTCGGCGGCGGCCGCGTCGCGCAGCGGGAGGATGACGACGGTGTCGTACGGGCCGGGCGCGGTGCCCTCGGCGGCGAACGGCAGCCGCAGCAGCGGGACGTGCCCGTCCCGGCGGCGGATCTCGTCACCCAGGCCGGGGCTGTGCCGGGCGGTCCCGGCGGCCAGGTCGCGGGCCTCGGCCAGGGACCAGCGGATCCCGCCGTGCCGGCCGACCACGGCGGGCTCGTCGGTGACGGACAGCACGGCCGCGAAGCCGACGCCGAACCGGCCGACCGAGGCGGTGTCCCGCTTGGCGGAGGCCCGCAGGGTGGACAGCGACTCGACGCCGGCCGCGTCCAGCGGGGCACCGGTGTTGGCGGCGACCAGGACGTCGTCGCGGAGGGTGAGCCGCAGCCGGCCGGGCACGCCGGCGCGGGCGGCGGCGTCGGCGGCGTTCTGGGCCAGCTCGACCACGAGCCGGTCCCGGTAGCCGCCGAGGACGAGGTCCTCCTCGGCGTTGGCGTCCTCCCGGAACCGGGCCGGGCTGGTGGCCCACGCGTCCAGCACGCCACGCCGCAGCCGGGCGGTCCCGAACGGATCGGCCCCCTCGGCCGCCGGCCGCACGAACTTGCTCACGTTCACTCTCCTCATCGCCGTGAGGAGAAGGTATCGCGGAGGACGGGACGACGATGACGTCACCGTCGATGCCGGGCCAGGGGCCGGGCGGCGCGGTCCGCGAGGCGCGGTGCCCCCGCGGCGGCTCGCCGGCCGGACCGGGGACCGGCGTCCGGCACGGACCCCCAGTCGCGCGCCGGGCGGACGAGAGGACCGGCGCGACAGGGGCCCACCCGCCCGAACGAGACCAGAAGCGGGAAAACCAGCGGGTGACGACCGCGCCGCCAGGCGCGGTACCGGACGCCCCGGGCACGGCCCGACCGGCGGGACACCCCCCGGCGGCGTGCGCGCCTACGAGTGCCCCAGCTCGGCGGCCGACTCGTCGGAGACGTCCGGCACGGACCCCGAGTCGCGCGCCGGGCGCAGCGGGAACGGGTCCACCCGCGTCTCGTCGATCACCGGCGGAGCCGGCTGCGGCGGCTTCGGCATGACCGCGGCCTCGGAGTGCCCGCCGCACCCGTACGCCAGCGACACCACCCGGCCGTCGGCCGGCGAGAACTCGTTGGCGCAGACGCCGAAGGCCTGCCCCAGCGAACCGCCCATCGGCACCAGGAAGCCGCACGACACGCACGCCGCGGGCGCCGCCTGCGCCATCGGCGTCTTCGCCCCGAACGCCTCCTCCCAGCGGTCGGCGGCCACGTGCAGCCCGTACCGGGACAGCACCCGGGCGCGCCGCAGGCCCAGCTCCTCCGCGACAGCCGCGATGGAGCCGCGGTGCGGCGCGGTCGGCAGCGCGGCCGGCGGACCGGCGGTGACCTCGGCGTCCTCGGCCTCGGCCAGTTCCGCCAGGTCCGCGGAGACCGCGGAGTGCGGCGGCGGCTCCTCCTCGCCGGACCAGCCCGGCTCCAGCCGCAGGTCCTCCGCGTCGGTGGGCAGCAGGTCGCCCGGCCCCATGTCGCCGGGGCGCAGCCGCTCGCTCCACGGCACCCACTCCGGCGCCAGCAGCGCGTCCGGGCCGGGCAGCAGCACGACCTCGTCCAGCGTCACGACCTTCGCCCGCGAGGCCCGCGCCACGGTCGCGGCCCAGCGCCAGCCGCGGTACCCGAGCTCCGTGCACTCGAAGAAGTGCGTGACAACGCGGTCGCCCTCGGAGACGAGGCCCACGTGCTCCCCGACGACCCCGGGCGCGGCGGCCTCCTCGGCCGCGGCACGGGCTAGGTCGACGGCCTCGGCGCACAGGCGGTCGGGGGTGCGGCTTCGCGTTGTCGCTGCGCTCACAGGTATCGCTTCTCTCCTACGCCGTCTCTCAGTGCGCCTGCCTGAAGGCGACGGGCCGGACGGAGCGGACCTGGGGACCGCGTCGACGTCCGCGCCCTGTCGCGCTCGGGCGCACCTGTGTCATCCATTCTGCGGGATGGCCGAGAGGCGCGCGGCCGAGAACGTTCGCCATGGCGCGCTACGCACGCTACCCCTTCACCGCCGCTGGGCCTACACCGACGGACCATGATCGCGCTAAGTGCGCGTCCATACGCGCCGGAACCGCACTACCGACGCCCATCTCGGGGCACTATGAACGTCGTGGCCATCGCAAGGTCGTCCCAGCGCACTTCCCTGACGGAAGGGGCCAAGGGGACCAACCGACGCGGCGGAGCGGGCCGGACCGGCGGCCGGCTCCGCTCGGTCGCCCGCGCCCTGCACTTCCCGGTGACCGGCCCCGCGCGCGGCATCCGCAAGGCCACGCACGCGCACGGCGCCGGCGAGTCCGGCCTCGGCAAGCTGATCGAACTGCACGCCGTGAACGGCGCCGGCGACGTGATGATCACCATCGCCCTCGCCTCCACCGTCTTCTTCGCCGTCCCCACCGACGAGGCCCGCGGCCGCGTCGCGCTGTACCTGGCGATCACGATGGCGCCGTTCACCCTGCTCGCGCCGGTGATCGGCCCCCTGCTCGACCGCCTCCCGCACGGCCGCCGCGCGGCGATGGCGGGCGCGATGCTGGCCCGGGCGCTGCTCGCGCTGGTGCTGTCCGGCGCGGTGATCACCGGCGGCATCGGGATGTACCCGGCGGCGCTCGGCGTGCTGGTCGCCTCCAAGGCGTACGGCGTGGTCCGCAGCGCGGTCGTGCCCCGTCTGCTGCCGCCCCGCTTCTCCCTGGTGAAGGCCAACTCGCGGGTCACCCTCGGCGGCCTGCTCGCCACCGGCGTGGCCGCGCCGATCGGCGCGGGGCTCCAGTCGCTCGGCCCGCGCTGGCCGCTGTACGGGGCCTTCCTGATCTTCGTCGCGGGGACGTTCCTCTCCTTCTCGCTGCCGCACAAGGTCGACTCGGCCAAGGGCGAGGACACCGCGCTGCTCGCGGCGGACGCGGCGCACCTGCACGGCCCGCACCGCACCCCGGTCAAGCGGCCCGGCCTGCGCACGGTCGGCACCGCCGTCACCCACGCCCTGGGCGTGAACGCGGCGATCCGCTGCCTGGCCGGATTCCTGATCTTCTTCCTGGCGTTCCTGCTCCGCGAGCACCCGCTGGCCGGCCAGAGCGCGGCGGTGTCGCTGGGCATGGTGGCGGTCGCGGCCGGGGTGGGCAACGCGCTGGGCACGGCGGTCGGGGCGTGGCTGAAGGCGCGGGCGCCGGAGCTGATCATCGTGACCGTCGTCGCGGTCGAGCTGGCGGTCGCGGTCACGGCGGCGCTGTTCTTCAGCGCGGTCCTGGTGGCGTGCCTCGCGGCGGTCGCCGGGTTCGCGCAGGCGCTGGCCAAGCTGTCGCTGGACGCGCTGATCCAGCGGGACGTACCCGAACTGGTGCGCACCTCGGCGTTCGCCCGCTCGGAGACGCTGCTGCAGATGTCCTGGGTGCTCGGCGGCACGATCGGCATCGCCCTGCCGCTGAACGGCGCCCTGGGCATGGCGGTGGCCGCCGCCGTGCTGGCCGCCGGCTGGCTGACCACCGTGCGCGGCCTGCTCGGCTCGGCCCGCCAGGGCGGCCGCACCCGCCCGCGAGTGGCCTAGGGGTGTGTCGAAAGTCCCGCACAGCGCCCACGGCGCCCGGCACGCCCTCTCGCCGCACCGGCCGAAGGCCCAAGTAGGTCCCGTACGAGGGCTTTCGTCCGGCACACCGAGAGCACGCACCGGACACCGCGGGCACCGCACAGGACTCTCGACACACCCCCTGACCCGGCCACACCCCGCACCCCGCGTGGGGAGGGGACTGGACGTGCCCGATAGCCTTCGACCATGACCACGCATTCCGCTGTGCGACGCCGCCGCGCCGTCGCCGCCGCCGGCGCCGTATCCGCCGGACTGCTCGTCCTGTCGGCCTGCGACAAGCCGACGCCGATGGCGACCCTCACCGTCGGTTCCAGCTCGGTCAGCTCCGAGGCGACCTGCTACAACGCGGGCGCAGCCGTCAAGACCAACGAGCTGGCCGGGTGTCTGAAGGACACCGGCGTCGAGACCATCTCGGTCGATCCCGACGAAACCGTCCGTATCGGTGTGGACCCGGAGATCGCCGACAAGGGCTGGACGATCCTGATGAACGGCCAGCCGCTCACCGACTCCAGCACCAAGACCTACCGCACCATCCCGGGCAGCGTCTTCTTCAACGCCCAGTACGGCGCGCAGGGCGACTCCACGCTGGTCTCCGTCCAGGAGGGCGAGCAGGACGTCACCGGCGTGTGGTCCTTCACCCTGAAGAAGGACGCCTGACCACGTCCCCCGCAGCAGTGCTCGTGGCCACCGCGGTCCCCGCCGAACGGGACGCGGTGGCACGGGCGTTTCCGGGGCCCGCCACCGAGGTCCCGCTCCCCGGCACGGGGGCCGGCCCGGCCGCCGCCACCGTGCACCGCCTCCCGGCCGGATGCGACCTGATCGCCGCCGGCGTGGGCCCCGCCCTGGCCGCCGCCCGCACGGCGACCGCCCTCACCGCCGCCGCCCTGCGCGGCAGGCCCTACGCCCTGGTCGTCTGCACCGGCATCGCCGGCGGCTTCGCCCCCGAGGCACCCGTCGGCTCCCTCGTCGTCGCCGACGAGATCACCGCCGCCGACCTCGGCGCCGAGACCGCCGAGGGCTTCGTCGCGGTCACCGACCTGGGCTTCGGCACCGTCACCCACCGTCCGCCGGAAGCACTCGTACGGGGTGTCGCGAGGGCCACCGGAGCCCGTACCGGCACCGTCCTGACGGTCTCCACGGTCACCGGCACCGCCGCCCGCGCCGCCGCCCTGCGCGCCCGCCACCCGCGGGCCCGCGCCGAGGCCATGGAGGGGTTCGGCGTCGCCGAGGCCGCCGCCGCGCACGGCACGCCCGTGCTGGAGCTGCGCGCGGTCTCCAACCCGGTCGGCCCGCGCGACCGCGCCGCCTGGCGGATCGGCGAGGCCCTCCGGGCGCTCACGGACGGCTTCGGGAAGCTCGCGCCCGTACTGGAGAGTTGGAGACCGGCATGAGCCGACTGCACATCGCGTACTCCCCCTGCCCCAACGACACCTTCGTCTTCGACGCCCTCGCGCACGGCCGCGTCCCCGGCGCGCCCGCGCTCGACGTGACCTTCGCGGACATCGACGTCACCAACGGCATGGCCGAGCGCGGCGAGCTGGACGTGCTGAAGGTGTCGTACGCGGTCCTGCCGTACGTGCTGGACACCTACGCCCTGCTGCCGTGCGGCGGCGCGCTGGGCCGGGGCTGCGGCCCGCTGGTGCTGACCCGGGAGCCCGGTGCCGGCCTGGCCGGGGGCACGGTCGCGGTGCCCGGCGAGAGGTCGACGGCGTACCTGCTGTTCCGGCTGTGGGCGGCCGACACGCTGCCGGGCGGGGTCGGCGAGATCGTGGTGATGCCGTTCCACGAGATCATGCCGGCGGTACGGGACGGGAAGGCCGACGCGGGCCTGGTCATCCACGAGGCGCGCTTCACCTACCAGGACTACGGCCTGCACAAGCTGGCCGACATGGGCGAGCACTGGGAGCGCACCACCGGCCTGCCGATCCCGCTGGGCGCGATCGTCGCCAGGCGGTCGCTGGGCGCGGAGACCCTGACGCGGCTCGCCGACGCCGTCCGCACCTCCGTACGGCTGGCCTGGGAGGACCCCGAGGCGTCCCGCCCGTACGTCATGGCGCACGCCCAGGAGATGGACCCGGCCGTCGCCGACCAGCACATCGGGCTCTACGTCAACGAGTTCACCGCCGGTCTCGGCGAGGACGGCTATGCGGCCGTGCGCGGTCTGCTCACCCGCGCGGCGGCCGAGGGACTGGTGCCGCCCCTCGGCCCGGACGCGCTGGATTTCCCGGAGCGGGGAAGGGCCGGGGTGTCTCCCCAGTGACGCGGCACGTAACGTTTTCCCGTGGCGGAGCGGCGTCCGGTGCGTGCTCTCGGCGGGCCGGCCGGACGCCCTCGTACGGGACGTACCCGGGCTTCCGGCCGGCGGCGGGAGTGCGTGCCGGACGCCGCGACGGGGCGAACGTCGCCTGCCGCGGCACTAGACGTCGAGCTGGTCGGCGACCGCCCGCAGCAGACCGGCGATCTTCTTGCCGGAGGTCTTCTCGGGATAACGGCCCTTCTCGAGCATCGGGGTGATGTTCTCCAGGAGCGTGGTCAGGTCCTGGACGATGGAGGCCAGCTCGTCCGGCTTCTTGCGCTGCGCCGCCGCGACGGACGGGGCCGGGTCCAGGATCGTGACGGACAGGGCCTGGTCGCCGCGCTGCCCGGCGACGACTCCGAACTCCACGCGCTGTCCCGGCTTGAGCGTCTCTACTCCGGCGGGGAGAACCGAGGAATGGACGAAGACGTCACCGCCGTCGTCGCGGGAGAGAAAGCCGAAGCCCTTCTCACTGTTGAACCACTTGACCTTGCCAGTCGGCAAAGCACACGCTCCCTCGATCGGTCCCGGACGGGGCCGGACGCCACTGAACTGCCGTTGACCACCTTACTGGGGCTCTCCCCAGGGACACACGGCCTTAATCACGCCCCGAAACGACACAGAGCCCCTGCCCGGTGAAGGAAGAGGCGCAGAGGGGTTGTTGGGGAACTCAGCCAAGGTGCCGGTAGAGAGTCGCGCGGGAGACTCCAAGAGCCTTGGCAATGGCAGTGATGCTCTCCCCCTTGGCCTTACGGGCCTTGGCGACAGTCAGCACGTCCTCAGTGATGACGGACGGACGGCCACCGGTACGCCCCTGAGCCTTGGCAGCTTCCAGGCCGGCTCGCGTGCGCTCCACGATCATGTCTCGCTCAAGCTCAGCAAAGGCAGCCATCACGGTGAAGAAGAACTTTCCCTCTCCCTTCGGGGAGTAGTTCCCGGCGAGAGTTCCCGTGAGGATGCGGAGCGCGATTCCACGCGCATGCAAGTCCTCAGCAATCGTCAGTACGTCCCTAGTCGAACGGCCAAGCCTGTCCAGCTTCCAGACACAGAGAGTGTCTCCCTCTCGCAGGTAGTCGAGAGCAGAGAGGAGACCAGGGCGCTCCGCGTTCTTCCCGGATGCCTTGTCCTCGTAGATCTTCGAGCAACCGGCCGCAGTCAGAGCGTCGTTCTGAAGCTGCGCGTCCTGAGCGTTGGTGCTGACTCGCTGGTATCCGATGACTGCCATTGCCTGTCCCCTCCTGGCACCCTTGCCAACAACAGAAGTGTCTCATAACTCGTCTCAAAACTATGGGGCGCGCATTCTTGACCCGCAGTACCAGGTTGCCGCCGGGCTACGCCGACGACTGGACGCCGGTACGTACCCGCCCGGCGAGAGGTTCCCTGCCGTGGCGGAGCTTGCTACTGAGCTGGACGGGGCTCCGTCGACCGTTCAGAAAGCCGTAGCGGCTCCCAGGGAAGAAGGGCGGCTCTATACCGTCCTGGGGCAAGGATCGTTCGTCTCCAAGCCGTAGAAGGCTTTCCAGGGACGGCTAGTGTCTATCCCCCAGGAAACTCCAGACACTCGAAAGACCAGACCACCCCCAATTGTCATTCAAGCGTTGCTGGTTGGGGGGTCGAATTCATAAACAGTTCCATAAAAGAATGAGACCCTGCCATTGACAGGGCCTTTCTTTCTCTTCGCTTTATCGAGCGAACCCCAATGCTTTCCATCGGTATTCTTCGGTGACGTTATGACTAATCACCATTCTCGTCACCTTGCCTTTCTTTCCAGGGCACGCAAGGGCAAGCTCATTCGCCATGGTCTGAATATCCCCCACATCCATCACCATTCCCCTCTCGCTTTCATTCGCCCCCTTATCCCATGCCCAGACTCTTACGCCATAGGTGCGAAGGAATTCCCTGCGGTCTCCCTGGTCTTTGGACTCCCAGAATTCCCCGTACCTCTTACCCGTTGCCTTGAGAGACGGGTTAGCTCGCTCCTCTTCCTGCTTCGCGAGTAGCGCGACCTTTGCCGACAGACCCTTGTGCATACGTCGGTACGACTCTTCCTGCCCCTCCCCGTCGTACTCTCCTGCCAGGAAGTCAGCTTCCAGCTTTTCCAGGCGTGCCCTGGCTGACTGAAGTTCTCTAGCCCGAGAGGGCCCTTTGCCGGCTCGCTCGTACATCTCCCACGTCCCAACGCTCCCCCGAATCTCCTGGTCAACCCACGTATCGAGCACGTCAGCACGGACGTAGAGACCCGTGGTGCAATCGCCACCCTTGAACTTGTTGGAGCAGCGGTAATACCTGTGTCCGGGAATTCTTTTTCCGTCTTTCCTGGTGTGCCCGGAATTCAGGAGGGAAGTAACCGGCGCTCCACAGTTTCCGCAGCGAGCAATACCGGCAAGCAAGCTCTTTCCACCGGTACGGCTCTCCGTTCCTACAGGCTTGGAAGCCGGCTTGACCCTGTCGACCAGGTCTGCCCATTCGCCCACGGACGCCAGGGGTTTCTCAGGGAGAATGACCGGCTCTCCCTGGTCGTCTAGAACGGCCTCCCCCTTGTACGTGTAGATGCCGGGAACCCAAGAGGAGCGCAGAAACTTATTGATGATGGTCGACTGCCACTGCGTCCCCTTGGTTTCCTCCCCCTTCAACTTCCTGAGGTGATCTCCCCATGTGAGTACGCCACGGGCATTGAAGTCTCGGGCAATCCTGTGTGTGGACTGTCCCTCACGGACACGAGTGAAGATCTCCTCTACGAACGGGTGGAAGTCCTGGTCAATCTCCAAAACCTTCCTCCTGCCTCCCTCTACGGCTTTGATGCGGTAGCCGGTAGGCGGAGCGCCCGTAAGCCATGAGCGGTTCTCCAGACGGCTCTGTACGCCGTTGAGAATGCGCGCCTGAATCGTGTCCCACTCAGCCTCAGCGAATACGGCTGTCATGCGAGCCATCATCTTTCCCTGAGGGGTGCTCAGGTCGAATCCCTCTTCAACGCAGACGATGAACTTGCCGTTTTCCTGCGCCCACTCCAAGAGTTCGTTGAAGTGCATGGAGCGACGGGTGAGCCTGTCCATCTTGGCTGCAATGATCACGTCGAACTCATCAGCCTTGGACGTGAGCCAGCGTCCAAGCTTGGGGCGCTTGAAGGGGGAAAGGGAGCCGGATACGTCCGTGTCCTCTGCCTCGCCCACCAGGACGCCGGACAGGCGCGGAGAGCTGACGTGGTGCTGGATCACGCCACGCTGCCACTCGATGGACGTGGAGCCGTCCGAGTCGGCAGACAGGCGGAGACAGGCGAGGTAGCGCAGACCAGGTGTCATGAGGGGAGGCTAGCGGGGTCTGTGTGCCTAGGTAACCGGCCCGACCTTGCCGGTAGGCACGTCATGAAACGGCTCTTGACAGCACTCGGGCGGGTCGTCCGTGACCCGCCGATACCCAGGCTAATGGTCTTCAGGCCGGTGACAAGACGTCGCCGGGCTGTTCCTTCGGGCTGGGAACTACCCTGGTCCGGTGCGTGACAAAACCCAAACGAATTCCGCCGGGCCCGGTGACCGACTGATCCGTGCCGGCGCCGCCGTCTTCCTCGTCGGGGCCGTGGCCACCGTGGTCACGGTGGCTCCGCTCTTCCTCGGAACGACGCCTTTTCCGACGTACATGTTCGGACTGAGCATGCTCATGGGCGTCGGCTTCCTCATCGCCGGAGCGGGGGTGCTCCGGGCGATCGCGGCGGGGCGGCGTCAGGCGCGCGGCGCGTCGAGATAGGCCGAAAGCCATTCCGGGAACTCGCCCAGGCCGGTGAGGACGACGTCCGCACCCGCCCCGGCGAGTTCCCCGGCGTCGCACGGACCGGTCGCCACCGTCACCGACAGCGCCCCGGCCGCGCGGGCGCCGCGCACGTCGCCGGTGTGGTCGCCGACGTAGACGCCCGCGCCGTGCTCGCGCAGCGCCGCCGCCTTCGCCTCGGCCCACAGGTCGCCGACCACCGCGTCGGTGTCGAGGCCGAGGTGGGCGAGGTGCAGCTTGGCGTTGGGCTCGTACTTGGCGGTGACCACGACGGTCCGGCCGCCGGCCGCGCGTACCGCCGCCAACGCCTCGTGCGCGCCGGCCATGGCGGGCGTCGCGGCGATGGCGATCGTCGGGTACATCGCCCGGTACGCCTCGGCCACCGCGGGGATCTCGTCCGCCGGGAACCAGTGCCGCAGCTCCTGCTCCAGCGGCGGTCCCAGCCGGGTGACCGCGAGATCGGCGTCGATGTACGTCCCCGTCCGCTCGGCCAGCGCCCGGTAGCAGGCGTGGATGCCGGGGCGGGAGTCGATGAGCGTCATGTCGAGGTCGAAGCCGACGGTGAGCGGGCGCGAGGTCATGCGGGCCATTGTGCCGAGCGGCGGCCGGGGCCGGGTGCACGGGGTGCGCGGGGTGCACGGGGTGCACGGGGTGCACGGGGTGCACGGGGTGCACGGACGGGGTGCACGGGGTGCACGGACGGGGTGCACGGGGTGCACGGGGTGCACGGGGTGCACGGGGTGCACGGGGTGCACGGGTTCCGGCCCGGTCACCGCTGCGGCAGCGGGTGCTCAGCCCTTCCTGCGGGCGCGCCACACCAGGTACAGGGCCGCCGCCACCGCCGCGCCGCGCAGCACCCAGGGCCAGGTCTCGGCGAGGGCGGCGTTCATCTGCCCGTCGGCGACGGGGGTGCCCCAGCGGCCGTCGAGCCGGCCCCACAGCCAGCCGAAACCGGCGGCGACGGCGGCGCCGGGCAGGATCATCACCGCCCACCGCGTCTCCCACCGGGTGAGCCGGCGCGAGGCGTACGCGATGAGCCAGCCGGCGGCGAGCGGGAGCAGGTGGCCGAGCACCGCCCCGGCGAGCAGCAGCGCGGCGGCGACCAGCAGCAGGGGGTTGGTCCAGGTGCCGGGCGCCGGGCGGAACCGGCGGCGCGGGGCGGCCGCGACGGCCCCGGGGGCGGGTCCGGCCTGCGGCCCGGGTCCGGCGGCCCGCTCCTTCTCCGGCTCGTCCTCCGGTTCCTCCTCCGCCTCTTCCTGCGGCGGCCTGAGCAGCTCCGGGATCTCCACGCCGCCGACGAACCCGGGCACGCTGTCGCCGGCCCCGAAGGGGCTGCTGTCCACCCGCCACCAGTCCGGCTGGGTGGCGCCGTCGCCCAGTTCGTGCTCGCCGGCGCGGTGCGGCGGGGCGGGCGGGGGCGGCGTGCGCGGCTCGGCGGGCCGGGGCCGCGGCACCATCCGGCGCAGCCCCCTGCCCCTGGACCGCGGCTCGGTCCCCGGCTCGTCCCGCCGCCCCGGCGCGGGCCCGTCCCGCCGTACGGGCCCGTCCCGCCGTACCGGCTGCTTGTCCCGCTGTACGGGCACGGTGGCGGGCGGCGGTTCCGCGCCGTTGCCGCCGGCGCCGTCCCCGGCCGCGGTGACCACCTCGTCCGGGCTGCCGATGCGGGCCAGGATGCGGCGGACCGCGGCGGGGGAGTCGACGACGGCCTTGGCGCGCCGCCGGTCGATCTCGTCGCGCAGCCGGGAGACCAGCCGCATCCGGGCGGCGGAGGGCAGCTGGCGTTGCTGGGCCACGTCGCCGACGCGGCTCAGGTACTCGTAGACGACCTTGTCGCTCTCGATCCCCACGCTGTCCCCTCCGGGGCGGATGTGCCGGGTTCCCCGTAGCGCACGACGTTAGCGCAGGGCCGGGGGCCGGACGCCACGTCAGGTGGGTTCGCAGGACGCCGGGTTCGGCGTGCCGGCGCAGCCCTGGCTGCCGTTGGCGCGGAGGATGTCCTGGCCGATCTGGCCGTTGAGGTAGCGCAGGAAGGCCGCGGCGAGGGATTCGGCGGGCGGCTCGCCGTACGTGTACGCGTACTCGGTCTGCCAGTACGGGTAGGCGCCGTCGCGGACGGCGTCCACCGAGGCCCGCCGGCTGTCGATGCGCACCTGGACGACGTCGCCCGCCGCGGAGTGGCGCGCGGCGTTGCGCACCTCGCTGTAGCCGAGGGCGCCGGGGATCCGTGCCACCGCGTCCAGCATCGTCCGGGTGCTGTCCACCTCGCAGCGGCCGGGGGTGCTCGCCTCCAGTGCCGCGCAGTCGCTCACGGTGGCCTGCTCCGGCTCCCGGCCCGACAGGACCCGCTGCACCAGGGCGCCGCGGGTGCCCGAGCCGATGTGCCGGTGGACCAGGTGGACGGGCAGGTCGGCGCCGCCCAGCTGGGACCAGTTGGTGACGCGTCCGGCGTGCAGGTCGCGGACCTGCTCCAGGCTCAGGTTGAGCACGCCGGCGTCCTTGTGCAGGACCAGCGTGAACACCGAGTAGGCGACCGGGCGGCGCAGCAGGCGGGGGTGGTTGCCGGCCGCGGGGCCGTCGGTGAAGGCGAGGTGGTCGGCGAGCCCGGCGTCGACCGGGATCGCCGCGTTCTGGCCGGCCCGCTCCAGTTCGGTGATGCCCGGACCGCTGCCGGTGAAGGTCAGGCCGCTGACCGGGATCCGGGCGCCGCGGCAGGCCTCCGCGTAGGACCGGGCGGCCTCCTGGAGGGCCGGTGCCAGGGCGGTGGAGCCGTGCAGGGACAGCGTCGCGCTGACGCAGTCCAGCGGGGCGGGGTCCTCGTCGAGGATCAGCATGCCGCCCTGCACGATGATCACCATCGCCTGGGTGACGGCCAGGCCGGCGAGGAGGTTGATGCCGACCCGGGCCGGCCGCGGGGCGGGGGTCCGGTCCCGGCCGGGGCGGGGAGCCGGGGTCAGCGCGGTGCGCCGGCGGCGGGGACCGCCCGGGGCGCCGCGGAAGACCGGCCCGGGGAAGGGCCCGCCGCCGGAGTCGCCGGGCCGGCGGTCCAGCACCACCAGCACCTGGTAGTGGGCGCGCCGGGGCAGCTTCACCTTCGGCAGCCGGACCACGCCCCCGCGGCCCTGGTCCGGGTTGTCGAAGCCGAAGCCCGCGACGCCCGCGGTGAAGAAGTCGTGCAGCTCGTCCTGGCTCAGCTCGGTCACCACCAGGCCCACCACGCGGCGGCGCGGGAAGGTGACCCGGATGCCGCTCGGGTCGTCGTCGGGGACCAGGTAGTCCGCGGTCTCGATCTGGGCCCGGCCGGCGTTCTCGATCCGCAGCAGCGCGAACGTCGGCTCGTCCAGCCGGTCGCCGTCCTGCTGGAGGTCGCGCAGCACCCCGGCGTACGGCGAGTGGATCGCCTCCGAGGCCGGTGTGTCCATCTGCACCCGGCAGTCGAGCCGCTTGCGCCCGACGACGCCGAACTCCCAGCCGAACGCCGTCAGCGCGATCACGATGCTGAGCAGTGCGAGCAGCTTGTCGAAGTCCAGACCCACCGCAGGGCCCCCCATCCCCTCGATGCAGCACGCAGGTGTCAGGGCGACCAGGGTGGCCGGTGCCGTCCCGGTGCCGCCGGGGCCGACCGGAGAATCCGCGCGGAATTCACCCCGGCGCCATGTATGTCATGTCCCATTCGTTCGTCGTCCACGCCCGGCCCGTGGACGCTCCGCCTCCTTGGGCGCCTACCCGCTACCGTTGGCCGGATGAGCACCGAGGAGAAGCCGGCGGCCCCGCGGTCCCTCGCGGAGGCGCTGCGCGCGCGGGACGACGCCTCGCTGGCCGCGCTCCTGCGCAGCCGGCCCGATCTCGTCACGCCCGTCCCCACCGACCTCACCCAGCTCGCCACCCGCGCCGGCACCCGCGCCTCGGTGGTCCGCGCCCTGGAGCGGCTGGACCGCTTCGCCCTGCAGACGGCCGAGGCGCTGGCCGTGGCGGCCGATCCGGCGACGTACGGCGAACTGTTCGGGCTGATGGCCGGCGACGACGGCGACCCGCCGGTCGCCGCCGCCCTGCCGCACGCCCTGGCCACCCTGCGCGAGCAGGCCCTCGTCTGGGGCGCCGACGACCGGCTGCGCCTGGTGCGCACCGCCCGCGAGCTGCTCGCCCCGACGCCGCAGCACCCGTCCCCGACCGGCCTGGGCCCCACCGTGCGGGAGGCGACGGCGGGCATGTCGCCGGGCCGGATCCAGGAGCTCGTCGCGGCCGCCGGGCTGCCCTCCACGCACGACTCCGTCTCGGCGACGGGCGCGCTCAGCGCCCTGTTCACCGACCGCGCCCGCATGTCGGCGCTGCTCGACCAGGCCCCGGCCGAGTCGGTGGAGGTGCTGGAGCGGCTGCTGTGGGGACCGCCCTACGGGCAGGTCACCCCCGACCCGGCACCCCGGCTGCGCTGGCTGCTGGACCGCGGGCTGCTGCTGCCCACCGCGCCCGGCACGGTGGTGCTCCCCCGCGAGGTCGCCCTCCACCTGCGCGGCGGCCGCGCGCACCGCACGCCGGAGCCGGTGGCGCCGTCCGTGGAGATGGCGGCCGCGCACCGTCCCCAGGTGGTGGACAGCACGGCCGCCGGACAGGCGTACACCGCGCTGGCGACCGTGGAGGAACTGCTCAAGGAGTGGGACGAGGGCGGCCCGGCGGTGCTGCGGGCGGGCGGCCTGAGCGTGCGCGACCTCAAGCGGACCGCCGTCGCGCTCGACGTGTCCGAACCGGTCGCCGCCTTCTGGGTGGAGCTGGCCTACGCGGCGGGCCTGGTCGCCTCCGACGGCGAGGCCGACGAGCGCTACGCGGCGACCCCCGCCTACGACGAGTGGCTGGAGCAGCCCCCCGCCGAGCGCTGGGCCCGGCTGGCGCAGGCGTGGCTGGCGGCGACCCGGACGGCCGGGCTGGTGGGCGGCCGGGACCCCAAGGACCGCGCGCTGGCCGCGCTGGGCCCGGGGCTGGACCGGTCGGCCGCCCCGGAGGTACGCCACCGGGTGCTGAGCCTGCTGGCGGAGCTGCCGGAAGGGGCGGCCGCGACGGGGGAGTCGATGCTGGCGCGGCTGCGGTGGGAGCGGCCGCTGCGGCGGGACGCGCAGCGCGCCGCCCAGCGGGACGCCGGGACGGAAGCCGATCCGCGGGTCCGGCTGGCCCGGTGGGCGCTGTCCGAGGCGGAGTCGCTCGGCGTGACGGGGCGCGGGGCGCTCTCGGCGCACGGGCGCGCCCTGCTGGGGGCGCCCGCTCCGGCGCACCCGCCCACCGGTGAGCCCGAGGGGCCCGGCGACAAGCTCCCCGTCCGCCCCCAGGCGCCCGGTCACCCGCGGGCCGGCCGGCACCCCCTCCCCGCGGGTCCGCCCCCGGCGCCCCTCGCCCCCGCCGAGCAGGCCGCCGCCGCCGCGGCGGCGGCCCGGCTGCTCGCCCCGCTGCTGCCCGAGCCGCTGGACCACGTCCTGCTCCAGGCCGACCTGACCGCGGTGGCGCCGGGCCCGCTGCGGCGGCCGCTCGCCGACACGCTGGGCGTGCTCGCCGACGTGGAGTCCAAGGGCGGGGCGACCGTCTACCGCTTCACGCCCGCCTCGGTACGCCGTGCCCTGGACGCCGGACGCACCGCCTCCGACCTGCACGCCTTCCTGGCCGAGCACTCCCGTACGCCGGTCCCGCAGCCGCTGGCGTACCTCGTCGACGACGTGGCCCGCAGACACGGGCACCTGCGCGTGGGCGCCGCCTCGGCGTACGTGCGCTGCGACGACGAGGCGCTGCTGAACGAGATCCTCGCCGACAAGCGGTCCGCCGGCCTGCGGCTGCGCCGCCTCGCGCCGACCGTGCTGGCCGCCCAGGCCGACCCGGCGGCCCTGCTGGAGGGGCTGCGCGCGATGGGCTTCGCGCCGGCCGCCGAGTCCGCCGAGGGCGACGTGCTGATCACCCGCGCGCACGCCCGCCGCACCCCGCCGCGCACCCCGCCCGAGCCGGTGCCGGACGGGCCGCCCGCGCCCGACACCACGCTGCTGTCGGCGGCCGTCCGCGCGATCCGGGCCGGCGACCTGGCCTCGACGGCCCCGCGGAAGCCCGCCGCGCCCACCGCCGCCGGCGGCGGTCTGCCGCGCACCGGCGCCGCCGAGACCCTCGCCACCGTGCAGGCCGCCGTCCTGACCGGCCAGGCCCTGTGGATCGGGTACGTCAACGCCGAGGGCGCCGCCAGTCAGCGGGTGATCGCCCCGGTGCGGGTGGAGGGCGGCTTCGTGACGGCGTACGACCACACCGCGGACGAGGTGCGCACCTACCCGCTGCACCGGATCACGGGGGTGGCGGAGCTGGCGGACGAGTAGGACCGGCCGGCCTCACCCGTTCGGGCGTACGCCCGGATTCATGCACGCCACGCCGGACACGTCCCACCCATGAGGGAGGTTGCGGCACGTCCCGCATCGCGCTGCCGGGGGCGGGGCAGCCACCGGATGTCCTGACCCAGTCCGGGCCGGCCCGCCTGCGGGGGCCCGGACGAGCACATCCGAGAGGAAACCCCCCATGCGAGCTGCCCATCGTGTCGCCGCCGTGCTGTCCGCCACCGCCGTGATGCTCGGCGCCCTGACCACCCAGGCCGCGGCCATCGCCATCGACGTCGCCGGCCTGGTCCTGGAGACGCCGGCGATCTGACGCGCCCCCGCGTTCCCCGCGGGCCGGTCCCCGCGATCCGGGTCCGGCCCGCTCCGCCGATCCAGCTCCGAAAGGCGCCTACGTCCCCATGCGTGCCAAGCTCCCCGTCCGCGCCCGCTGTGCGCTCGCCGTCTCGGCCGCCGCGGTGATGACCGCCACCGCCCTCGTGGCCGCGCTCGCGCCGCAGGCCTCCGCGGCGCCGGCCCCGCCGCTGCCGATCGTCGGAGGCGGGGGCGGGGGCGAGACGCTCGTCAACGTCGACGGGCACATCTTCGCCCAGCCCTTGGTCAACAACCTCACTCTGCCCATCCCGAAGTAGTCCGGCGCATCCGGTAGCTGTCCCCTTCCAGGCGGACGACCTCGGCGTGGTGGGCCAGCCGGTCCACCATCGCCGCGGCGGCGGGGCCGCCGAACACCTCGTCCCACCGCTCCAGCGGGCGGTCACCGGTGACCACCAGCGAGCCGCGCTCGTAGCGGTGCGCGACCAGCCGGAAGAAGAGCTGCGCGGTGCCGGCGTCGAACGGCAGGTAGCCGACCTCGTCGACGATCAGCAGGGGGTAGCCGTCCAGGCGGTGCAGTTCCTCGCCGAGCCGGCCGTCGGCCTGCGCCTTGGCCAGCCGCGCCGCCCACTCCCCCGCGGTGGCGAACAGCACCCGGTGGCCGGCCTGGCAGGCGCGGACGCCGAGGCCGACGGCGAGGTGCGTCTTGCCGGTGCCGGGCGGCCCCACGAACACCACGTTGCGCCGGGCGGGGACGAAGTCCAGCTTGCCGAGCCGGGCCACCGTCTCCCGGCCGAAGGAGCGCGGGTGCTCGACGTCGAAGTCCTCCAGCAGCTTGCGGGCGGGGAACCCGGCGGCCCGCAGCCGCTCCTCGGCGCTCGGCTCCTGCGCGCGCTGGGCGGGGATCACCACCGGCTCGGCCGGGGCCTCCTCGGCGGGGTCCCGGCGCGGGGAGTGGTGCGACGGCTGGTGGGCCCGCTCGGCCTGCGCCGCCATCGGCCCCGACATGTACGCCAGGATCGCCGCCGACGCGATGAAGGCCATGTGGATCACCGTGCCCCACAGCAGGGAGTGCCGTGAGGTGTGGTGCACATCCACGAACATCTGGAGCAGATGGACCGAGGAGATGCCGACGATGGCGGTGGCCAGTTTGACCTTGAGCACGTTGGAGTTCACGTGCGAGAGCCATTCCGGCTGGTCGCGGTGGCCCTGGAGGCCGATCCGGGAGACGAACGTCTCGTAGCCGCCGACGATCACCATGATCAGCAGATTGGCGATCATCACGACGTCGACGAGTTTCAGCACGGCGAGCATGACGTAGGTCTCGGTGGCCTGCCCGGTGACGCACCGGAGGATTAACGCCCACAGCTCGTTGAAGAACTTGTAGACGTACACCCCCTGGGCGGCGACCAGGCCGAAGTACAGCGGCGCCTGCAGCCATCGGGTGGCGAACAGCGCGTAGCCGAGGGTAGTGGTGGGCGGGGACGGGGCTCGTGTGATGTCCTGCACGGTCTGCACAACGATCAGGCACACTGGATGTTTGGCCCGCGCGGAAGGAACGTACGTACGTGAACGGTCCACTCATCGTCCAGTCCGACAAGACGCTGCTCCTGGAAGTCGACCACGAGCGTGCCGACGACTGCCGCCGGGCGATCGCGCCGTTCGCGGAGCTGGAGCGGGCGCCCGAGCACATCCACACCTACCGGGTGACGCCGCTGGGGCTGTGGAACGCGCGGGCCGCCGGGCACGACGCCGAGCAGGTGGTGGACGCGCTGGTGCAGTACAGCCGCTACCCCGTGCCGCACGCGCTGCTGGTGGACATCGCCGAGACGATGGACCGGTACGGGCGGCTGACGCTGAGCAAGCACCCGGCACACGGGCTGGTGCTCACCAGCACCGACCGGCCGGTGCTGGAGGAGGTGCTGCGCTCCAGGCGGATCACGCCGCTGGTGGGCGCCCGGATCGACCCGGACACCGTGGCCGTGCACCCCTCCGAGCGCGGGCAGATCAAGCAGGTGCTGCTGAAGCTGGGCTGGCCGGCCGAGGATCTCGCCGGGTACGTCGACGGCGAGGCGCACCCGATCGAGCTGGACGAGGACGGCTGGGCGCTGCGGCCGTACCAGAAGCAGGCCGTGGAGAACTTCTGGCACGGCGGCAGCGGGGTCGTCGTCCTGCCCTGCGGGGCGGGGAAGACGCTGGTGGGCGCCGGGTCCATGGCCCAGGCGAAGTCCACGACGCTGATCCTGGTGACCAACACCGTCTCGGCCCGGCAGTGGAAGCACGAGCTGGTGCGGCGGACCTCGCTGACCGAGGACGAGATCGGCGAGTACAGCGGTACCCGCAAGGAGATCCGGCCGGTCACCATCGCCACGTACCAGGTGCTGACGACGAAGCGGAAGGGTGTCTATCCGCACCTGGAGCTGTTCGACTCCCGTGACTGGGGACTCATCGTCTACGACGAGGTGCACCTGCTGCCCGCGCCGGTCTTCAAGTTCACCGCGGACCTCCAGGCCCGGCGGCGGCTGGGGCTGACCGCGACGCTGGTGCGCGAGGACGGCCGGGAGTCGGACGTGTTCTCGCTGATCGGCCCGAAGCGGTTCGACGCGCCGTGGAAGGAGATCGAGGCGCAGGGCTACATCGCGCCCGCCGACTGCGTGGAGGTCCGGGTCAACCTCACGGACTCCGAACGGCTGGCGTACGCGACGGCGGAGCCGGAGGAGAAGTACCGCTTCTGCTCCACCACCGCGACCAAGCGGAAGGTGACGGAGGCGATCGTGCGCCGGTTCGCCGGGCAGCAGATCCTCGTCATCGGGCAGTACATCGACCAGCTCGACGAGCTCGGGGAGCACCTCGGCGCGCCGGTGATCAAGGGCGAGACGTCCAACGCCCAGCGCGAGAGGCTGTTCGACGCCTTCCGGGAGGGCGAGATCGGCGTCCTGGTCGTCTCCAAGGTCGCGAACTTCTCCATCGACCTGCCGGAGGCGACCGTCGCCATCCAGGTGTCCGGGACCTTCGGGTCGCGGCAGGAGGAGGCCCAGCGGCTGGGGCGGGTGCTGCGCCCGAAGGCCGACGGCCACCAGGCCCACTTCTACTCGGTCGTCGCGCGCGACACGATCGACCAGGACTTCGCGGCCCACCGCCAGCGGTTCCTGGCCGAGCAGGGGTACGCGTACCGGATCATGGACGCGGACGAGCTGCTCGCGGGCAGCTGACGCCGCCGCGCCGTGCGCAGCGCCACCGCGGTCACCGCGGCCACGCCGAGCAGGGGGTAGGGCGAGGCCAGGGGCTGCTGCCACCACGGCAGGTGGAGGTCGGCGTCGCCCCGGTGGGGGACGAGCCACAGGGTGCGTGCGGTGAACAGGAACGTCACGGCGAGCGCCAGGCGGGTCCGGCCGTCGGCCAGCAGCACGGCGATCAGGGGGACGCACCACACCCAGTGGTGGGACCAGCTGATCGGCGAGACCAGCAGCGCGGTGACGGCCGTCAGCACCAGGGCGTGGCGGTCGTCCGGCGTGCGGCGGACCAGCCACAGGGCGGTGCCCGCGACCAGGGCGGCGGACGCCACCCAGGCCGGGCCCGGCGCCTGCTCGCCCAGGGCACGGGCGACCAGCCCCTGGAGCGACTGGTTGTCCACGATCCACGGCTTGCCCACCCGGCCGGTCTCGTACAGGCGGCGCAGCCAGAAGTCCGCGCTGGCGGCGGGCAGGGCGAGCGTCCCGAGGGCGACGGTCGCGCCGAACGCGGCCGTCGCGGCGGCGGCCTCCCGGTGCCGGCCCCGCAGCAGCAGACAGACGACGAACACGGCCGGCGTGAGCTTGATGCCGGCCGCGACGCCCACGGCCACGCCCCGGCCCCGGGCGCCGGGCGGGCGGGTGAGGTCCCACAGGACCAGGCAGGCCAGCACGAGGTTGATCTGGCCGTACAGCAGCGTCTGGAAGACCGGCTCCAGCCACAGGGCGAGGGCGGTGGCCGCGCAGAGCGCCGGGCGGCCCGGGGAGAGGCCGGCGAGCCGGGCGGACAGGTGCACCAGCCAGCCGGTGAGCAGCGTGTTGACGGCCAGGAAGCCGGCCTTCAGGGCCGCCACGGGGAGCCAGGCGGCGGGGGTGAAGACGAGCGCGGCGAAGGGCGGGTAGGTGGCGGGCAGGCGCCACCTGGTGACGGTGAAGCCGTAGAGGTCCCGGCCGTGCAGGACGGCCGCGCCCTCGGCCCGGTACACCAGGGCGTCGGCCATCGGCGGGCGCTGTACGGCGCACAGGGCGGCGAAGGCCGCGACGGAGACGGCGAGAACTGTCGCGGAAACCGCCGAGCGTGGTCGTCTCGTCACGCCGTGACACTAGACGCTCACGTGCGGCGGACGCCCGCCTCCTCGCCGTACTCACCGAGGACGATCACGTCGAACGCGGCACCGGCGAACATCCGCACGGCCCGCAGGGCTTCGCCGAGCCGGTGGCGGTGGCTGCCGGTGAGCACCGTGGCGCCGGACGGGCGGGGCGGGCGGGCCGGGGCGGGGCCCGGGGTGAAGGTCGCTGCACTCATGCCTCCATGGTGGGTCGCGCACCGGCCGGGCGGCATCGGTCCGGGGGCCGAACCCGCGCGGCCGCCGGTAGCCCTCCGGGGGGAGCCGCGGCCCTTCCGGGGGAGGGGGCGTCCCCTAGGGGACGTGCGGGCCACCCGGGCGGCACGGGGGGAGATATTCGGTGGCCCGTCCTCGGCCGCCGGCCTAGAATCTCCGCTCCTGCCCCGCCTCCCCCTCGGGAGCGCCGCCGTCCGGACGGAAACCGGAGGCATCGTCACCGCACCCGCAGCTTCCCGGAGGCACCGCCGTGTCCACGCCCGCCGCCGACCCGCTCGCCCGTGAGCGCTCCCACCTCGCCGCGTCCCGTGCCGCGCTGCGGGCGATGCGCGAGGACGTCGAGTCGCTGGACATCAGCGACGTCACCGCGAACTGGGTCAACGCCCAGATCCTGGCACGCCAGATCGACGAGCGCGTCCAGGCCCTCGCCGACCTCAGCGACACCCCGCTGTTCTTCGGCCGCCTCGACTACCTGCGCGCCCCCGGCGCCGAGCGGGCCGCCGGCGCGCACGGCGAAAGCTTCTACATCGGGCGCCGGCACGTGCACGACGCGGACGGCGACCCGATGGTCGTCGACTGGCGCGCGCCGGTCTCGCAGCCGTTCTACCGGGCCTCCAGGAAAGACCCGATGGACGTCGCGCTGCGCCGCCGGTTCGGCTACGCGGGCGGGGAGTTGACGGCGTACGAGGACGAGCACCTGTCCGACCCGGCCGAGGCGGCGCGGACCAGCAGGCTGCTCCAGCAGGAGATCGAGCGTCCGCGTGTCGGTCCGATGCGCGACATCGTCGCCACGATCCAGCCGGAGCAGGACGAGATCGTGCGCAGCGGGCTGGGCGGCACGGTCTGCGTGCAGGGCGGTCCCGGCACCGGCAAGACGGCGGTGGGCCTGCACCGCGTGGCCTACCTCCTCTACGCGCACCGCGACCGGCTGGCCCGCACGGGCACCCTGGTGATCGGGCCGAACCGCTCCTTCCTCCACTACATCGAGCAGGTGCTGCCCGCGCTGGGCGAGTTGTCGGTGCGGCAGGCGACGGTCGACGACCTGGTGGCGCACGTGGAGGTGTGCGGCACGGACGACGCCGCGGCCGCGCTCGTGAAGGGGGACGCGCGGATGGCGCAGGTGCTGCGCCGGGCGCTGTACGCGCACGTGACCCCGCCCACGGAGCCGGTCGTCGTGGTGCGCGGGTCGCGGCGGTGGCGGGTGCCGGCGTACGAGGTCGGGGAGATGGTGCGGGAGTTGCTGGACCGGGGCATCCGGTACGGCGCCGCCCGCGAGGCGCTGCCGCGGCGGATCGCGCACGCCGTGCTGGTGCGGATGGAGCAGTCGGGCGAGGCGCCGGACGACCGGGTGCAGGACGCGGTGGCCCGCACCGGCGCCGTGAAGGCGGCGGTCAGGGCGATCTGGCCGGCCGTGGACCCGGCGAAGCTGGTGCTGCGGCTGCTGACCGACGCGGAGTTCCTCGCCGCGCACGCGGCGGGCGTGCTGAGCGAGGACGAGCAGAAGACGATCCGGTGGGCGAAGGCGGTGCGGTCGGTGAAGTCGGCCCGGTGGTCGGCGGCGGACGCGGTGCTGGTCGACGAGGCGCGGGACCTGATCGACCGTACGCCGTCGCTCGGCCATGTGGTCCTCGACGAGGCGCAGGACCTGTCCCCCATGCAGTACCGGGCGGTCGGCCGCCGCTGCACCACCGGCTCGGCGACGGTCCTCGGGGACCTGGCGCAGGGCACCACGCCGTGGGCGACCCGCGGCTGGCGGGAGGCGCTCGCCCATCTCGGCAAGGACGACGCGGTGATCGAGGAGCTGACGGCGGGCTTCCGCGTCCCGACGGACGTCGTCACCTACGCCTCCCGGCTGCTGCCGCACATCGCGCCCGGTCTGACGCCGGTGGCGTCGGTGCGGGAGAACCCCGGGGCGTTCGAGGTGCGGCGGGTGTCGGGCGACGCGGACGTGGTGGCGGCCTGCGCCGAGGCGCTGCGCCACGAGGGCTCGGTCGGCCTGATCGCCGCGGACGCCCGGATCCCGGCGCTCACCGAGGCGCTCGGGTCGGCCGGCCTCGGCTGCCTGGCCCCCGGCGAGGAGACGTCGTACGACACCCGCCTGACCCTGGTCCCGGCCTCCCTGGCCAAGGGCCTGGAGTACGACTACGTCGTCCTGGACGAACCGCAGGCCGTCGTCGACGGCGAACCGGACGAGCGCACGGGGCTGCGCCGCCTGTACGTCACCCTGACCCGCGCGGTGTCGGGCCTGACGGTGACGCACAGGGCACCCCTGCCGGAGCAACTCGCTTGAGCGCCGGGGGCGTTGGGGGGCGGTGTCATACGGGGGCCTTCCCGGAGCCTCAGGGGCCCTTCCCGGAGAAACCCCCGAGGGCACCGCGCCTCACCCCCGCCCGGGACCCCGGGGCTCAACACCCCGACTCCCCACCCGGGACCCCTGGGCTCACACCCCAACTCCCCACCCGGGACCCCGGGGCACGACACCTCAGCTCCCGCCCCAGCCCCCCGAGACGCACCACCCCAACTCCCCGCCCAGGACCCCCGGGGCGCGGCCCGCGCGGACCGGCCGACGTGCAGGCCCCGAGGACGCGGCGCCCCTCCGCCCCCAAGGCCCCGAAGACGCGGCCCGAGTCAGCCCCGCCGGAGCCACCCGAAGCCGCGCAGCGCGTCAGCCGACGTCCAGAACGTCCCGCCACCGGGCGACCGCCGTCGCCGACACCGGTCGGTCCCAGCCGCCCGGCCGGGCCGCCCCGCCGATGTGGAACGCGTCGAGGCCCGCGGCCCGCAGGCCGGGCAGGTGGTCCAGCCGCAGGCCGCCCCCCACCATGACCCGCGGCTCGTACCCGGGCTCCCCGCGCCGCCCCGCCTCGGCGAGCAGCACCGCGAGCCCCTCGTCCACCCCGCCGGCCGACCCGGCCGTCAGGTAGGTGTCCAGGCCGGGCAGGCCGTCCAGCGCCTTGCGCAGCGCGTCCCGGTCCGCCGCCCGGTCGATCGCCCGGTGGAACGTCCACCGGCATCCGTCCAGCACGCCGGCCAGCCGCTCCACGGCGGCCAGGTCCACCCCGCCGTGGGCGTCGAGGAACCCGAGCACGAACTCCTCGGCCCCGGCCTCCCGCAGCCGGCCCGCGACGGCGACGAGCCCCTCCACGTCGCCGGCCGCGAACCCGTCCGCCGGCCGCAGCATCACGCGCAGCGGGAGGTCGACGGCGGCCCGGATCGCGGCGAAGGTCCCGACGGACGGGGTCAGTCCGTCCGCCGCCATGTCGGTGACCAGTTCGAGGCGATCCGCGCCTCCGGCCTGGGCGGCGACCGCGTCCTCGGCGTCGAGGGCGATCACCTCCAGGACTGCACGCGTGCTCATGGCACCCCTTTCTCGGGCATTCCCCGAAGCGGCTCTACAGGTCTAGTCCAATCTCAGGGTACGCCCGCGGGCACC
Source organism: Streptomyces cinereospinus (assembly GCF_042430725.1). Taxonomy (NCBI): domain Bacteria; kingdom Bacillati; phylum Actinomycetota; class Actinomycetes; order Kitasatosporales; family Streptomycetaceae; genus Streptomyces; species Streptomyces cinereospinus. The sequence goes on from NZ_JBHMCY010000007.1 coordinate 87,228, forward strand.
GGGCCTGCGAGACCGCGTCGCCGGCGCCCGGGACCCGCCCGCATCGCCGCACCGCCCCGCCCGGGTCCGCCCGGGTCCGCCCGGGTCCGCCCGGGTCCGCCCGGGTCCGCCTCACCCGAAGATGTTCAGCTCCCCCACCCCCACCCCCGCCAGCTCGAACCCCGCCGTGTCCACCGGCCGCCCCGCGCAGAGCCGTACCAGCGTCGGCGCGTCACCGATGTACCGCCCCGGCGTCCGCTCCCCGCTCGGGTCACCGAGCTTCAGCGGCTCGTCCATGTCGTCGAGGTCGGCGTGCAGCGGCACGAGCCCCCGCTCCCGGGTGATCCGGACCAGCAGATCCAGCGCGTACGGCAGGCCCGCCCCGGCGTACGCCCCCGGCTCGCCCAGCGCCGCGCGCACGTCCCCCGCGTGCACCCACTCCCCCAGCGCCAGCCCGTCCAGCGCGCCGCCCGCCCGGGCGATCACCGGCCCCGCCTCGGTCATCCCGCGTTCCAGCTCGTCCAGGACCTGGGCGTGCGTCCAGTCGGCGCGCTCGGCGATGTCCCGGTCGTTGGACTCGGGGGAGAACACGCCCTCCTCGAACCGTCCTTCCACCGCCCGCGTCAGCGCCGCGGAGCAGTGCGCCAGCACATCGCGCACCGTCCACCCCGGACACGCCTCGGCCGGCGCCGCGAAGTCCCCGTCCGCGCGCCCCCGCAACCACGGGATGAGCTGATCCCGCTCCACCGCCAGCAGCCGCCCCGGCAGCTCCGGGTCCCGTACCTCGCCGTGCATGTCAGCAGAAGTCATGCGCCCACGCTAGGGGGTGTACGGCCAGAATGGACGGCATGCCCGACCCCAGCGCCCTGCGCGCCCGCTTCGTCCGCACGCTGGAAGCCGCCCGCGCCCCCGGGGGCGGCCCGACCCGGCCCCGTACGCCGACCACCTGATCGCCCGCTGGCAGGAGCCGCAGCGCCACTACCACACGCTGGCCCACCTGGCCGCGGTCCTCGACCACGTCGACGCGCTGGAGCGGTACGCCGACGACCCCGACCTGGTCCGCCTCGCCGCCTGGTTCCACGACGCCGTCTACCTCCCCGACCGCTCCGAGAACGAGGAACGCTCCGCCCGGCTGGCCGAACGCGCGCTCCGCGAGGCCGGCCTGACCGCCGCGCGGGCCGGCGAGGTCGCCCGCCTGGTCCGGCTCACCGCGGGCCACGCCCCGGCCGACGACGACCGCGACGGCCAGGTGCTGTGCGACGCCGACCTGGCGATCCTCGGCTCGCCGCCGTCGGTGTACGCCGCCTACACGGCCGCCGTCCGCGAGGAGTACGGCTTCGTCCCCTCCGACGCCTTCCGCGCGGGCCGGGCCGCCGTGCTGCGCGAACTGCTCGCCCTGCCCCGCCTGTTCCGCACCCCCTACGGTGCCGAGCACTGGGAGGCGACGGCCCGTTACAACGTCCGCGGCGAGCTGGAAATCCTGTCGTCCGCAGGCGGCCCGGTCGCCTAGCCTGCGCTGCATGGCTGACATGGGCGGGGAACGGGTACAGCAGGCCGTCGCGGGCGCCGTCGCGGTGCTGCGCACGGCGACGGACCACGACTGGCGGGCGGTCGGCGCGGGCGGCGTCACCTGGAGCTGCCGCGAGACGGCCAGGCACGTCGCGGGCGTCCTGCTGGCGTACGCGGGCCAGCTCGCCGGGCGCGCCCGGGACGCCTACCTGCCCTTCGAGATCGTCCTCGACGGCGACGGCGACGACGGTTCGGAGCCGACCGGCAACGACGGCGTGCTCGACGTGCTGGAGACGACGGGCGCGCTGCTCGCGGCGGCCGTCCGCACCACGCCCCGCGAGGTGCGCGCCTTCCACCCGTACCCCTTCCGCAGCGCGAACCGCGACGGCTTCGCCGCGATGGGCGTGGCCGAAGTGCTGCTGCACACCCACGACATCGCCGAGGGCCTGGGCCTGGACTACGTGCCGTCCGCCGACCTCTGCGGCTACGTCCTCGGCACGATCTTCCCGCACGTCCAGCCCGCCGCCGACCCCTGGCGCACCCTGCTGTGGGCCACCGGCCGGGGCGACCTGCCGGGCCGCGCCCGGGTCACCGACTGGCGCTGGAGCAACAACCTGGTCCTGCCCGCCGGCCGCCTCACCCTGGAGGGCGTCACCCCGCTGGCGGCCGCCGACCTCGCCGCGGGCGGCGACGGCGGGTTCACATGGGTCGACGGCGGACCCTTCGAAGGCACCCGCGAGGCCGCGGGGATGACCGCGAAGGCCTACGAAGCGGGCGTGCACCGCCCGGAGTTCGGCCTCTTCGTCCTCGTCCGCCACGAGGACGGCCGCGCGGTCGGCGGCATGGGCTTCCACGGCGTCCCCGACGAGGAGGGCCGCGCCGAGGTCGGCTACGACCTCACCGAGGCCGCCCGCGGCCGCGGCTACGCGACCGAGGCCCTGCGCGCCCTGGCGGCCTGGGCACTGGCCCGGGAGGACGTCCGCACCCTGTTCGCGACGGTGGACCGGGACAACACGCCCTCGCAACGCGTGGTGGAGCGGGCGGGTTTCACCCGGGTGAGCGACGACGGCAAGCAACTCGCCTACGCGCTGCGGCGGGCACGCCCCGGCGACACCGCCTAGCGCCCCTTCGGCCTGCGCAGTCCCGCCTCCCGCAGCAGCCGCACCACCTCCCGGCTCCTGACCTCCACCGCGCCGGCGGCGACCGCGTCGGCGTAGCGGTGGGACGGGAGGTCGTAGTGGTCCCGTTCGAAGGCCCGGCGCGGGACTCCCAGCCGGGCGGCGAAGGTGTGCAGTTCGTCGTAGGACAGGTCGCTGACCAGGTGGGACCAGAGGCGGCCGTGGCCGGGCCAGGTCGGCGGGTCGATGTAGACGGTCACGACGCGGACGGCCCGCCGGCGCACGAACCCAGCGAGCCGATCGCCGCGACCTTCACGCCGGCCTTGTGGCACACCCAGTGCGGGTCGGGGCCGAGTTCGGGCTCGACGTCCAGGGCGTGCGGGTCGCCGTGGCCGCAGACCGGGCAGAGCGGCCAGCGGCCGTAGCGGTCCAGCAGGGCGTCCTGGACGTCCTGGGCGATCAGTCCGGCCACGTACTCCGCGCCGTCCGGCCACTGTTGCACCCACCAGCGCCGCTGCACGACGGAGTCCTCGACCAGCGAGACGACGTCCGCCTCGGCGGCCTGGCCCGCGACGAGGTCGGCGAGCACCAGGGCACGTGCCGCGTGCAACGCCTGCTCCAGGGGACTGATGGGTTCCATGTCCCTATTGTGCGCACTCTTGACCACGCCACCGAGCCGAAAATATCTTTCACCTGTGACCCGTGAAGTGAAGGAAACTTTCGGCACCGGCGGTCCGCCCGGGCCCGGCGCGGCACCCCGCACGAGTCCCCCCGCGCCCGCCGCGCTGGCCGCCAAGGTGCGCACGCTCGCCCCGTCCATGACCCGCTCCATGCAGCGCGTCGCCGAGGCGGTGGCGGGCGACCCGGCCGGCTGCGCGGCCCTCACGGTCACCGGCCTGGCCGAACTCACCGGCACCAGCGAGGCGACCGTCGTGCGCACCGCCCGCCTCCTCGGTTACCCCGGCTACCGCGACCTGCGGCTGGCCCTGGCCGGCCTCGCCGCCCAGCAGCAGTCCGGACGCGCCCCCGCCATCACGACCGACATCGCGGTCGACGACCCGATCGCCGACGTCGTCGCCAAGCTCGCCCACGACGAGCAGCAGACCCTCGCCGACACGGCGGCCGGGCTCGACACCGCCCAGCTCGGCGCCGCCGTCACCGCGCTCGCCGCCGCCCGGCGCACCGACGTGTACGGCATCGGCGCCTCCGGGCTGGTCGCGCAGGACCTGACGCAGAAGCTGCTGCGCATAGGGCTGATAGCCCACGCGCACAGCGACCCCCACCTGGCCGTCACCAACGCCGTGCAGCTGCGGGCGGGTGACGTCGCCGTCGCCGTCACGCACTCCGGGTCGACGGGGGACGTCATCGAGCCGCTGCGGGTGGCCTTCGAGCACGGGGCCACCACCGTGGCGATCACCGGCCGCCCGGACGGGCCCGTCGCGCAGTACGCCGACCACGTCCTGACGACGTCCACGGCCCGGGAGAGCGAGCTGCGGCCCGCGGCGATGTCCTCCCGGACCGGTCAGCTGCTGGTGGTGGACTGCCTGTTCGTCGGGGTGGCGCAGCGGACGTACGAGAGGGCGGCCCCGGCGCTGTCCGCGTCCTACGAGGCGCTGGCCCACCGGCACCGCAGTGCGCCACCGCGCCCCTGAGGGGCACCCCACCCCACCGCAACGGGAACGACACGGAGACCACCGCCGCCATGACTTCTGCCCCCCGCCCCCGTGACCTGCGCGCCGAGCTGGCGGGCTTGACCACCGAGGCCTTCCGCCCGGAGCTGTCGGAGATCGACCGGCTGCCCACCCTGGAGATCGCCCGGCTGATGAACGGCGAGGACGCCCTCGTGCCCGCCGCCGTCGCCCGCCGGCTGCCGCAGATCGCCGCGGCGATCGACGACATCGCCGCCCGGATGACCCGCGGCGGCCGGCTGGTCTACGCCGGCGCCGGCACCGCGGGCCGCCTCGGCGTGCTGGACGCCTCCGAGTGCCCGCCCACCTTCAGCACCGACCCCACCCGGGTCGTCGGCCTGATCGCGGGCGGCCCGGAGGCGGTGGTCAGCTCCGTGGAGGGCGCCGAGGACTCGGCCGACCTGGCCCGGCACGACCTGGACGCGCTGCGGCTGGCCCCCGACGACACGGTGGTCGGCGTCTCCGCCTCCGGCCGCACCCCGTACGCCGTCGCCGCCGTCGAGCACGCCCGCGCCCGCGGCGCGCTCACCGTCGGCCTGGCCTGCAACGCGCACAGCGCCCTCGCGGCCGCCGCCGACCACGGCATCGAGATCGTCGCCGGCCCGGAGCTGCTCACCGGCTCCACCCGCCTGAAGGCCGGCACGGCCCAGAAGCTGGTCCTCAACATGCTCTCGACGATCACGATGATCCGGCTGGGCAAGACGTACGGGAACCTCATGGTCGACGTGCGCGCCTCCAACGAGAAGCTGCGCGCCCGCTCCCGCCGGATCGTCGCGCTGGCCACCGGCGCGCCGGACGAGGAGGTCGAGCGGGCCCTCGCCGCCACCGACGGCGAGGTCAAGGCGGCGATCCTGACGATCGTCGGCGGGGTGGACGGCGGTACGGCCGCCCGCCTTCTGGAGGAGTCCGGCGGCCACCTGCGCGCGGCGCTCGGGGCGACGGCCCGCTGACCCGCACCCTCGGGTCATGCGCACTGACCCGGCCGGCCTCGCCGCCGCGATCCTGTCCCGCGTCGGCGGCCCCGACAACGTCACCGCCGTCGCCCACTGCATGACCCGGCTGCGCCTGGGCCTGGCCGACCCGGCCCGGGTGGAGCAGAAGGCGCTGCGCGCGGTGCCGGGGGTGCTGGGGCTGGTGGTGGACGGGGACGCGTACCAGGTGGTGCTCGGGCCGGGGGTGGTGGCACGGGTGACGGCGGAGTTCGAGGCGCTGCTGGGCGGGTCGGCGGCGCGGCGGACGGCCGCGCGGGGCGAGGCGCTGCGGGAGGAGCGGCGGCGGCGCAACGCGACACCGGTGAAGCTGGCGCTGCGCCGGGTGGCGAACGTCTTCGTCCCGCTCATCCCCGCCCTGATCGGCTGCGGCGTCCTCGCGGGCGTCAACGGCCTGCTGGTCAACGCCCGGTGGCTGCCCGGCGTGACCCCCGCCCTGAGCACGGTCGCCGCCGCCTTCATGGCGCTGATCGCGGTGTTCGTCGGCTACCACACGGCGAAGGAGTTCGGCGGCACCCCCATCCTCGGCGGCGCGGTCGCGGCGGTCGTGGTCTACCCGGGGGTGGCGCAGGTGACGGCGTTCGGCGTGCCCCTGTCGCCCGGCCAGGGCGGGGTGCTGGGCGCCCTGGCGGCGGCGCTGCTGGGGACGTACGTGGAGAAGTGGTGCCGCGGGCGGCTCCCGGAGTCCCTGGACGTCCTGGTCACCCCCACGGTGACCGTCCTGGTCGCCGGCCTGGCGACGCTGTACGGCCTGATGTTCGCGGCCGGAGCCCTGTCCGCGGCGATCGGCACCGCCGCGGACCGGCTCCTCACCACCACCGGCGTGCTCGCCGGACTGATCCTGGGCGGGCTGTTCCTGCCGCTGGTCATGCTCGGCCTGCACCAGGCCCTGATCCCGATCCACGCCACCCTCATCGACCAGCAGGGCCACACCGCGCTGCTGCCCGTCCTCGCCATGGCGGGCGCGGGCCAGGTGGGTGCGGCGCTGGCGGTGTACGTCCGGCTGCGCCACGACACCGCCCTGCGGGCGACCATCAGGTCCGCGCTCCCGGCCGGCCTGCTGGGGGTGGGGGAGCCGCTGATCTACGGCGTCTCCCTCCCCCTGGGCCGCCCGTTCCTCACCGCCTGCGCGGGCGGCGCGGCGGGCGGCGCCTTCGTCGGCGTGTTCGCGATGCTCGGCGACACGGTGGGCGCGACGGCGATCGGGCCGTCGGGGTGGGCGCTGTTCCCGCTGCTGGCGGGGAGCGGCGGGGCGGGGACGACGGCGGCGGTCTACGCGGGCGGGCTGCTGACGGGGTACGTGGTGGGGTTCCTGGCCACGTACGCCGTGGGACTGACGCCCACCGCCGCGTGTACGGCCGGTGACCGGACACCCGAGCGATCCGCTTGACGAACTCGCCCGGGTCCTCGCAGGACGGTGCCTTCTTCTCCCGGGGGCCGCCGTGGGTGCGGAAGGGGGGGTGGTCGGCGTACTGGCTCCGCGGCTCCCGGGAGAGCGCCGCGCCGGGCAGGGCGCAGAGCGCGCCACCGGCGCTCCCGCCCGAGGTCACGACGGAGCGTCGCCGGCGTCGTCACCGTCACGTCGGGGATGACGCCCGGGCGCGATCTGGTCCACCATGGCTCGGGGGTGTTTCGAAGTACTCGCGCGTTCCCCGCCGCCGGGAAGGACCACAGGCCACCGATCATGAACCACGCCCAGCTCACCGCCCTGGGACGGGCGCTCAGACTGCTCGGCGAGCACGGTGAGGCGCTCACCGCCGACACCCCGGACGCCCGCCTGCACGAGGTCGGGGCCGATCTGCGGCGGGCGCTGAACCTGCTGGAGGAGGGCGTCACGAGCGCCGCCCCCAGCACCCGCTGCGCCGAACACCCGTCGGGCCCCGTCGACGAGGGCGCGCCCGATCTGTGCCTGCTGTGCGAGACCCGGCGCCGCGCCGCCCGGCGCGCCGAGTTCAACGGTCCCGCCGCGCCCGCCCGGCCCGCCGGGCCCGCGCCCTCCCGGTACGGGGTGCGCGGCGACCGGCCGCAGCCCCAGCAGCGGTGGCTGCCGGAGCTGTGGAACGGGCAGGAGTGGCAGCTGTGCGGCACCCCGCGCCGGGACCGGCGGGAGGCCGAGCTGTACCTGGCGGCCCAGCGGCGGGGCGCCCGGCCCGCGACGGCCTACCGGCTCGTGCACGAGTTCACCGACTACGAGGTGCTGCGGGTGTGGGGCACCCCGGTGCGGGTCGACATCGAGCCGATGGGCGGTCTGTGACCGGTCGCGGTCACACCTGGGCGGACCCGGACAGCGGCCGCTGCTCCGTCGCGGGCGCCGCGCCGGGCGCCTGGTCGGCGGGGGTCCGGCGGGGCAGGAACGAGGCGACCGCGAAGGCGAGCAGCGCGGCTCCCGCGCCGACCGCCAGGACCGTGCGGAAGCCGTCCCGGGACGGCAGCGCGTACGCGCCGAACGCCGTCGTCAGCTGGGCCAGGATCACGCCCGCCACCGCGCCGGCCGCCGAGGTGCCGATGGACCGCATCAGCGTGTTGAGGCTGTTCGCCGCGGCCGTCTCCGACGCCGGTACGGCACTCATGATGAGCGCGGGCATCGAGCCGTAGGTGAAGCCGATGCCGGCGCGCCGATGACGCAGAGGCGCTCCTGCGGCGAGGGGCGGCACCCGCGCCGGACGGACGCCGCCCCCGCTCACCCCCGGCTCAGCTCAGCGACCCCAGCGACGCCGCGTCGTACGGCGCCAGCTCCTCGAACCGCCCCGCGAGCACCTTCGCCGCCCACCGCGGGTCCTGGAGCAGCGCGCGGCCCACGGCGACCAGGTCGAACTCGTCGCGCTCCAGCCGGTCCAGCAGGTCGTCGATGCTGCCCACCCCGGCGCCCTCGCCCTGGAACGCCTTGAGGAACTCGCCGTCCAGGCCCACCGACCCGACCGTGATGGCGGCCTTGCCGGTGAGCTTCCTGGTCCAGCCCGCCAGGTTGAGGTCCGAGCCCTCGAACTCCGGCACCCAGTAGCGGCGCGTCGAGGCGTGGAAGACGTCGACGCCGGCCGCCGCGAGCGGGGTCAGGACCGCCTCCAGTTCCTCGGGGGTCTCGCCGAGCCGGGCGTCGTAGGCGTCCTGCTTCCACTGCGAGTAGCGGAAGATCACGGGGAAGTCCGGCGAGACCGCGGCGCGCACGGCGGCCACGATCTCCGCCGCGAACCGGGTCCGGGCCACCGGGTCACCGCCGTAGGCGTCCGTGCGGCGGTTGGTGCCGGCCCACAGGAACTGGTCGATGAGGTAGCCGTGGGCGCCGTGCAGTTCGACGCCGTCGAAGCCGATCCGCTCGGCCGCGGCGGCCGCCTCGGCGAAGGCCGCGACGACGTCGTCCACGTCCCGCCGGGTCATCACCCGGCCGGCGCCCTCGGTGCCGTCCGTCCGCAGCCCGGACGGGCCGACCGCCGGCGCCTGCGGATACGGCGGCCGGCCGGGGCGGCGCACCATGCCGATGTGCCACAGCTGCGGCACGATCCTGCCGCCCGCCGCGTGCACCTCCTCGACGACCTTCGCCCATCCGGCCAGCGGTTCCGTGCCGTGGAAGAGCGGGACGGCGGCGCTGTCCCCGGCGGACTCGTGGCCCACGTAGGTGCCCTCGGTGACGATCAGACCGACGCCCGCCGCCGCGCGCCGGGAGTAGTACGACGCCACGTCCGCGCCCGGGACGCCGCCCGGGGAGAACTGGCGGGTCATCGGCGCCATCACGATCCGGTTGGGGACGGTGAGCCCGCCCACGGTGAAGGGCCGGGACAGGATCTCGGCCGCCCGGGACGGGCCGGTGGAGGCGGTGACGGTCATGTGGGGGCTCCTGGGAACGACGATCAATGCATGTGCATACTTGCACAGCATCAACTGCCTGGGCGGCGGCCGCATTCCACCGCCTCCCCGGCTCCGGTGTGACCCCGGACACGCCCGAGGGCGGCACCCCCTGTCTCCAGGGAGTGCCGCCCTCGGTACCGTCGGACGGATCCGATCCTCGGCGAGGATCAGAAGTCCATGTCACCGCCCGGCATGCCGCCGCCGGCCGGGGCCGCGGCCTTCTCCGGCTTGTCGGCGATGACGGCCTCGGTGGTGAGGAAGAGCGCGGCGATGGAGGCGGCGTTCTGCAGCGCGGAACGGGTCACCTTCGCCGGGTCGATGATGCCTTCCTTGACCAGGTCGACGTACTCGCCGGTCGCGGCGTTCAGGCCGTGGCCCGGGGTCAGGTTGCGCACCTTCTCCACCACGACGCCGCCCTCGAGGCCGGCGTTGACCGCGATCTGCTTCAGCGGGGCCTCCAGGGCCAGCTTCACCGCGGCGGCACCGGTGGCCTCGTCGCCCTCCAGCTCCAGCTTCTCGAACACCTGGGAGGCCTGGAGCAGGGCCACGCCACCACCGGCGACGATGCCCTCCTCGACGGCCGCCTTCGCGTTGCGGACGGCGTCCTCGATGCGGTGCTTGCGCTCCTTGAGCTCCACCTCGGTGGCGGCACCGGCCTTGATGACGGCCACGCCGCCGGCCAGCTTCGCCAGACGCTCCTGGAGCTTCTCGCGGTCGTAGTCCGAGTCGCTGTTCTCGATCTCGGCACGGATCTGGTTCACCCGGCCCGCGACCTGGTCGGCGGAGCCGGCACCGTCGACGATGGTGGTCTCGTCCTTGGTGATGACGACCTTGCGGGCGCGGCCCAGGAGGTCCAGGGTCGCGTTCTCCAGCTTGAGGCCGACCTCCTCGGAGATGACCTCGCCGCCCGTGAGGATGGCGATGTCGCCGAGCATGGCCTTGCGGCGGTCGCCGAAGCCCGGGGCCTTGACGGCGACGGACTTGAAGGTGCCGCGGATCTTGTTGACGACCAGGGTCGACAGGGCCTCGCCCTCGACGTCCTCGGCGATGATCAGCAGCGGCTTGCCCGACTGCATGACCTTCTCCAGCAGCGGGAGCAGGTCCTTGACGTTGGAGATCTTGGAGTTGGCGATGAGGATGTAGGGGTCCTCGAGCGACGCCTCCATGCGTTCCATGTCGGTGGCGAAGTACGCCGAGATGTAGCCCTTGTCGAAGCGCATGCCCTCGGTGAGCTCCAGCTCCAGACCGAAGGTCTGGGACTCCTCGACGGTGATGACGCCTTCCTTGCCGACCTTGTCCATCGCCTCGGCGATGAGCTCGCCGATCTGGGTGTCGGCGGCGGAGATGGAGGCGGTGGAGGCGATCTGCTCCTTGGTCTCGACCTCCTTGGCCTGGTCGAGCAGCGCACCGGAGACGGCCTCGACGGCCTTCTCGATGCCGCGCTTGAGGGCCATCGGGTTGGCACCGGCGGCCACGTTGCGCAGACCCTCGCGGACCAGCGCCTGGGCGAGGACGGTGGCGGTGGTCGTACCGTCACCGGCGACGTCGTCCGTCTTCTTGGCGACTTCCTTGACCAGCTCGGCGCCGATCTTCTCGTACGGGTCCTCGAGCTCGATCTCCTTGGCGATGGAGACACCGTCGTTGGTGATCGTGGGCGCGCCCCACTTCTTCTCGAGGACGACGTTGCGGCCCTTGGGGCCGAGCGTCACCTTCACGGCGTCCGCGAGCTGGTTCATGCCGCGCTCGAGGCCGCGCCGCGCCTCCTCGTCGAACGCGATGATCTTGGCCATGTGAAGTGGTCCCTCCAGGACTGGGGGTGATTCCTTCGGACCGCGCCCGCGCCCGCGACGGACGGCTCGCCTGCCTCGTGGTTCCTTGCCCCACCCGGCCTGCGGGCCTCACCGACCCGGTCCTTCGTTGTCACTCTCACCTTCAGAGTGCTAACGCAATGATTAGCACTCGCCCCTGCCGAGTGCAAGCGGCTCCCGGGATCCGGCCGCGTACGTGGCCGACACCCGGCCGCGTACATGCCGAAGGGCCCGCACCCCGGGAGGCACGGGCCCTTCGAACAGAACGTCACATGCGGTGGTCGCGCGCTAGGCGCTGAGGCGAACCATGTCGGCCTGCGGACCCTTCTGACCCTGCGAGATCTCGAACTCGACCCGCTGGCCCTCTTCGAGGGTCCGGTAGCCGTCCATCTGGATCGCGCTGTAGTGGACGAAGACGTCCGCACCACCGTCGACCGCGATGAAGCCGTACCCCTTCTCCGCGTTGAACCATTTGACGGTGCCCTGAGCCATGCCTAACTCCCCTATTACTGGCCCTTGCACAGATCCACACTTCGCGGATCCGGGTCAGACCTCGCCCGCCATTGACTGGGGGGCGTGCGCCGGAACGCGTCGACCGCGGCCGAATGTATCTGCCCAACTGCCGTCCGCAACAGGTCAATCGGACGAGAAATCCGGGCGTGAACGCTCGGTGATTTACGGAGAATTCACCCGAATTCAGGGCAAGTCGGGCTCCACAAAAGGCATGAAAGACACAAATGCGCCACACACTTTGGCTACATCTCATCGCACCCGGGCCGGGACTCATATGCGCCCGGCATGGCGATCCGCATCGTGTTCCCCAACTGTATCGCGCTCAACCACACTGAATTGCCCCCTCCGCTTCTCTCACGGAGGGGGCAATCAGATGAACATCGAGTAACCGCGGTTACTCACGGTAATACGCGCGGCGGTTCAGCCGCCGGCCACCGCCGGAATGATCGACACGCCGGCGCCGTCCGGGGTGGCCGTCTCCAGCCCCTGTTCGAAGCGGACGTCGTCGTCGTTGACGTACACGTTGACGAACCGCCGCAGCTTGCCCTGGTCGTCCAGGATCCGGGCGGCGATGCCCGTGTGGTTCTTCTCCAGGTCGGCGATGACCTCGCCGAGGGTGCCGCCCTCGGCGGCGACCTCGGCCTGACCGCCGGTGTAGGTGCGCAGGATGGTGGGGATGCGGACGGTCACGCTCATGCGAGGCCAGCCTCTCGGAAGGAGTCCAGGTTCGGGCGGATGGTGGCGGTCAGGCCGGTACCGGCCACCGCGTCGAGGGTCTTGAGGCCGTCGCCGGTGTTCAGCACGACGGTGGTCTTCGTCGGGTCGAGGAGGCCGTCGTCGATCAGCTTCTTGGTGACGCCCACCGTCACCCCGCCCGCCGTCTCGGCGAAGATGCCCTCGGTCCGGGCCAGCAGCTTGATCGCGTCCACCACCTGCTCGTCCGTCACGTCCTCCACCGCGCCGCCGGTCCGCCGCGCGATGTCCAGCACGTACGGCCCGTCCGCCGGGTTGCCGATGGCCAGCGACTTGGCGATGGTGTTCGGCTTCTGCGGCCGCACCACGTCGTGCCCCGCCTTGAACGCGGTGGACACCGGCGAGCAGCCCTCCGCCTGCGCCCCGAAGATCTTGTAGGGCCGGTCCTCGACCAGGCCGAGCTTGATCAGCTCCTGGAGACCCTTGTCGATCTTGGTGAGCTGGGAGCCGGAGGCGATGGGGACGACGATCTGCTCCGGCAGCCGCCAGCCGAGCTGCTCGCAGATCTCGTACGCCAGGGTCTTGGAGCCCTCCGCGTAGTACGGCCGCAGGTTGACGTTGACGAAGCCCCAGCCCTCACCGGCCGGGTCGCCGATCAGCTCGGAGCAGAAGCGGTTCACGTCGTCGTAGTTGCCGTCGATGCCGACGAGTTCACCGCCGTAGACCGCGGCCATCACGACCTTGCCCTGCTCCAGGTCGTGCGGGATGAACACGCAGGAGCGGAAGCCGGCCCGGGCGGCGGCGGCGCCGACGGCGCCCGCCAGGTTGCCGGTGGAGGAGCAGGACAGCGTGGTGAAGCCGAAGGCCCGCGCGGCCTCCAGGGCCTGGGCGACCACGCGGTCCTTGAAGGAGTGCGTGGGATTGCCGGAGTCGTCCTTGACGAACAGCCTGCCGGGCTCGACGCCGAGCGCGCGGGCGAGGCGGTCGGCCTGCACCAGCTCGGTCCAGCCGGGGTTCAGGTTCGGCTTGCCGGCCACGTCGGCGGGGACGGGCAGCAGCGGCGCGTAGCGCCAGATGTTCGCGGGTCCCGCCTCGATGCGCTTGCGCAGTTCCTCGGCGTCGTACGCGGAGAAGTCGTAAGCGATCTCCAGCGGGCCGAAACACTCCTCGCACGCGAAGACCGGGCCGAGCGGGACGCGGTGACCGCACTCGCGGCAGGAAAGCGCCGCGGCGGGACCGAGGTCGACGGCGGGGTTGCCGGTGCTGCTCTCGACAGTCTGCACAGCCATGTGAGGCGAGGCCCTTTCTCCTCATCTTCCTCACGACGCATCTCGCCGTGAGACGGAATTGGCACCTTCTCTGGCCGGGAGCCTCGCGTGAACGAGTCCGGGATCAGGGTGGTTGCCGGGGCTTCATCGGGCCGTGTCCCTCTGCCCCTCTGGATGAGCTGTATGTGGTTGTTGTGCGGTGCTGGGCGCGGACGACCCCCGACATGCGATGGTCATCAGCGTTGTCCAAGACTGTAACCGAAGGCCAGGACAGTTGAGATAGCCGTCCGAACCGCGAGATGGATCACAATCGTCGTCGCTCGCCTAGAGAACGCAGAGGAGCATCGGACCGTGCTGGAAGAAGTCGAGCGCTGGCTGAGCACCCGCTCCTGGTCGCTGGCCGACCGTCCGCTCCACCAGATCCTGGCCGCCAAGCGCGGCACCGGCCAGTCGGTCAGCGTCGTGCTGCCCGCCCTCAACGAGGAGGAGACCGTCGGCGACATCGTCGCCGTGATCCGGCGCGACCTCGTGCAGCGGGCGCCGCTGGTCGACGAGGTCGTCGTGGTCGACTCCGGGTCCACCGACCGCACCTTCGAGGTGGCCGCCGCGGCGGGCGCCCGGGTGGTGCGCCGCGACGAGATACTCCCGCGCGTCCCCGCCGTCCCCGGCAAGGGCGAGGTGCTGTGGCGCTCGCTGCTGGTCACACGGGGCGACATCGTCTGCTTCGTCGACGCGGACCTCAGGGAGTTCTCCTCGGACTTCGTCACGGGCATCGTCGGCCCGCTGCTGACCGACCCGGGGATCGCCCTGGTGAAGGCGATGTACGACCGCCCCCTGGGCGACGCGGCCGGGCAGGGCGGCCGGGTGACCGAGCTGATGGCCCGCCCGCTGCTGAACATGCACTGGCCGCAGCTGGCCGGCTTCGTCCAGCCGCTCGGCGGCGAGTACGCCGCCCGGCGCTCGCTGCTGGAGCAGCTGCCGTTCCCGGTCGGCTACGGCGTGGAGCTGGGCATGCTGGTGGACGCCCTGCACCTGGCCGGTCTCGACGCGCTGGCCCAGGTGGACGTCGGGGTGCGAAAGCACCGGCACCAGGACGGGCAGGCGCTCGGCCGGATGGCGGCGGCGATCTACCGCACGGCCCAGCTGCGGCTGGCCCGCGGCCACCTCGTCCGCCCCTGCCTCACCCAGTTCGAGCGGGTGGAGGACGGCTTCGAGCCGCGGACGTACTCGGTGGACACCGAGGAACGGCCGCCGATGCTGGAGATCGCGGAGTACGCGGCCCGGAAGGTGGCCTGACCGTCGTATACGGTCCCCCGCCGGGCTCGAACCGTACGTTTGAGCGGTTCGGGAGAGGGCTAGGTTGAGGCGTATGGCTTCGACGTACGGTCCTGCTCAGGTACTGGTGGCCTCCAACCGCGGCCCCGTCTCGTACGGGGTGCGCGAGGACGGCTCGCTGCACGCCAAACGCGGTGGCGGGGGGCTCGTCTCCGGCCTCTCCGCGATCGGTCCGGACGCCGGCGCGCTGTGGGTGTGCTCCGCCCTGGGCGACGGCGACCGCGAGGCGGTGCGGCGCGGGGTCGGCGAGTCCGGCGTGCGGATGCTGGACATCCCGGCCGGCGTGCACGCGGACGCCTACAACGGCATCGCCAACTCGGTCCTGTGGTTCGTGCACCACATGCTGTACCAGACCCCGCTGGAGCCGGTCTTCGACGCCGGGTTCCGGCGCCAGTGGGCGGCCTACGAGGCGTACAACCGGTCGTTCGCCCGGGCACTGGCGCAGGAGGCGGCCGAGGGGGCGGCGGTGCTGGTGCAGGACTACCACCTGACGCTGGTGCCGGGAATGCTCCGCGAGCTGCGCCCGGACCTGCGGATCGGCCACTTCTCGCACACCCCGTGGGCGCCGCCGGAGTACTTCCGGATGCTGCCGGAGGACGTCGCCGGGCAGGTGCTGCGCGGCATGCTGGGCGCGGACCGGCTCGGGTTCCTCACGCACCGGTGGGCGGACGCCTTCACGGCGTGCTGCGAGGCGTTCGCCGGCGGGCTCGGCGGCACCCGGGTCGGGGTGCACGGCCTCGGTGCCGACGCCGACTTCCTGCGGCGGCGCTCGCGCGAGGCGGACGTCGAGGAGCGGATGGCCGCGCTGCGGGCGGAGATCGGCGAGGGCCGCAAGGCGATCGTCCGGGTCGACCGGACCGAGCTGTCGAAGAACATCGTGCGCGGGCTGCTGGCGTACCGGCAGCTCCTCGACGACCGCCCCGAGTGGCGCGAGCGGGTGGTGCACGTGGCCTTCGCCTACCCCTCGCGCCAGGACCTAGCGGTGTACCGCGACTACACCGCCGAGGTGCGCCGGGTGGCGGACGAGATCAACGAGCGGTACGGCACCCCCGGCTGGACGCCGGTCGTGCTGCACGTGAAGGACGACTTCGCCCGCTCCCTGGCCGCCTACCGGCTCGCGGACGTGGCGCTGGTGAACCCGATCCGGGACGGCATGAACCTGGTCGCCAAGGAGGTGCCGGTCGTGTCCGACGAGGGATGCGCGCTGGTGCTGTCCCGCGAGGCGGGGGCGTACGAGGAGCTGGGCGAGGACGCGGTCGGGGTGAACCCGTACGACATCACCGGCACGGCCCGGGCGCTGCACGAGGCGCTGTCGATGCGGCCCGGCGAACGCGCCGACCGCGCCAAGCGGCTGGCGGCGGCCGCGACCGCCCTGCCCCCGGCCCGCTGGTTCCTCGACCAGCTCAACGCGCTGCGCGAGCAGCCCACCGCCTGACCCGGTGCACGCCCGGGCGGGGCGGTGGGCCGAGCACGGTCGCGCCGACCGCGCCAAGCGGCTGGCGGCGGCCGCGACCGCCCTGCCCCCGGCCCGCTGGTTCCTCGACCAGCTCAACGCGCTGCGCGAGCAGCCCACCGCCTGACCCGGTGCACGCCCGGGCGGGGCGGTGGGCCGAGCACGGACGCGCCGACCGCGCCAAGCGGCTGGCGGCGGCCGCGACCGCCCTGCCCCCGGCCCGCTGGTTCCTCGACCAGCTCAACGCGCTGCGCGAGCAGCCCACCCCCTGACCCGGTGCACGCCCGGGCGGGGCGGTGGGCCGAGCACGGTCGCGCCGACCGCGCCAAGCGGCTGGCGGCGGCCGCGACCGCCCTGCCCCCGGCCCGCTGGTTCCTCGACCAGCTCAACGCGCTGCGCGAGCAGCCCACCGCCTGACCCGGTGCACGCCCGGGCGGGGCGGTGGGCCGAGCACGGTGG